>CAMKAB010000250.1 GCA_946410375.1 uncultured Spirochaetaceae bacterium | reverse complement strand
GATTAGCAGTAATTATCCGTAATCGGAGATATTTCAATTCGTTAAATAATTCTTAAGAAGAGGTAACGGTATGTCTTATATTTTGATAAAAAACGGAACGCTCGTTGATTCAGAGCGGGAGGAGAGAGCCGATCTCCTTATCAAGGACGAAAAAATCTTTGGAAAATCGGTTCGTTTCACCGATGAATCTTTGTCAGCTCTTGGTGTTAATTCAAGTGAGTTAAAAGAGATAGATGCTTCAGAATGTTTTGTGTTTCCCGGCATTATAGATGCGCATACGCACTACCATCTTGTGAGTCGGGGAACGGTTACTGCGGATAGTTTTCCTCAGGGCTCGCGGCTTGCGACATTCGGCGGAGTTACCACGGTGATTGATTTTGCGGACCATAACAAGGGACAGAATCTGGTTCAGAGCGCCGATTATCGTCTGTCGGAAATGAAGAACGGGGGAATGGCGATAGACTACTCGCTTCATCAGGGAGTGTACGGTCACGGCTACGACAGCACCATTCCCGAGAATTTGGAAAGATTGAAAGAGATGGGCATAAAAGCTCTTAAAATCTTTACTACATATAGAAATACAGGATATTTGCTGGAGGATGAAGACAAACTTAGGGACCTTTTCAGAAACGCAAAGAGGCTCGGAATGCTGGTCACCGCCCACTGCGAGTTCAATCCGTTGATTGAAGAGATAAACAGTAACTGGAAGGGTAATTATCTGCCTTCCTCTCACCCTGATATGAGACCTGCGGAAGCGGAAGCGAAGGCTATCTCGTTTTACGGCGGAATTGCGGCGGAAGAGGGGTGTCCGTTTTATGTGGTACACTGTTCTTCCGAAGCGGGATTGAATGAAATACGAAAACTCAGGGAAGCCGGCGCAACGGTTTATGCGGAAACAACTCCTACGTATCTCTATTTGGAGAGGAGTCGCTTGGAAGGCGAGGACGGTTCGCTGTATGTTATGACGCCGCCGCTTCGTACGAGGCGCGATAATGAGGCGCTCAGGGAAGCTGTGATCGGAGGCGAGTTTAATGTTATCGCCACGGACCATTGCTCGTTTACCCGTGAGCAGAAGCTTTCCAGTACCGATGTCCGTACGATTTATCCGGGAATCCCGGGAACGGAAGAGCTCATTCATCTGCTGCTTTCGGACTTGCGAAAGAGTCTTTCCGTGTCTGAAATCATAAAAATGGTAACCTCCGGACCTGCGAAGCTATTCGGAATATATCCTGAAAAAGGTTCTTTGAATGAGGGTTCGGATGCTGATGTGTGTATTTACGATCCGAGGGTGAATTGGACGCTTTGTGATGAAAACGTTCATTCGGCGGCGCTTTACACCCCGTATCGCGGATTTAAGGCGGAAGGCAAGGTTTGTTGCACGCTCTTGCGCGGAAAGATTGTGATGCGCGACGGAGAGTATTTCGGAGTGCCGGGAGAGGGACGTTTTATAAAGCAGGTTTGACGTTTTAACGGGAGTTGTTGCGGAAAAGCGTTTGCAAGGCAAGCCGGGCGGGAATACGTTTTGCGGAGCGAATGATTTTTTGAAAACGGATGCTTTACTGATGAAATCGGAGGAATGGTATGAAAGTCGTAGTAGCTAATGATCACGGAGCCACGGCTCTGGCTAAAAAAATAGTAAATCATTTGAAAGAAAGAGGTTTTGAAGTAAATTATCTCGGAACTGACACGGAAGATTCCGTGGACTATCCGGACTATGCGTATAAGGCCTGCAGCGAATACCTGAAAGGCGGATATGAATTCGGTGTGCTGTGCTGCGGAACCGGAATAGGTATTTCCATGGCTGCGAATAAAATGCATGGAATCTTTTGCGCGCTTCCGCAGAATTCATATGCTGCGGAAAAAACAAAAGAGCATAATCATTCGAATTTCATCGCGTTCGGCGGAAGGATAGATTACCCTGAGGATCCGCTTCATATTTTGGATGCGTATATTGATGCCGTGCCGCTTCAGGACGAAAAGTACCTTCGCCGCATTAAGAAAACAGTGGAAATTGAAGAAACTCAAAAACTCGGCTGAGGAAGGCTGAGGCTTTCTTCCGAATGCGGACTATCGTATTTGCGGGTTGTTTTGTGCATAAGTGTTGTATTAGTGCATAAATCATTGAGAATTTCCGCTTTTACTGCAGTTTTATAAATGAGTAAAATTCCGGACGCTTTTTAAGATCGCCTGTTCTTACACCTCTTCGAACGCATCTCCGAAGTAGGTGGAGCGGGCGATTTCGTTTTGCAAGAGGTCCGCTTTTGTTCCCGAAACAAGAATGCTGCCGTCTGAAATAAGGTGAGAGCAGGTCGTAATGGCAAGTGTGTCCCGCACGTTGTGGTCTGTGATGAGAACTCCGATTCCCTGCGATGCCAGGGAGCGGATAATCTGCTTTATCTCGTACACAGCCTTCGGGTCGATACCCGCAAACGGTTCGTCTAAAAGAAGGAACGACGGACTTGTGGCAAGACTTCGCGCAATCTCGGTACGTCTGCGCTCTCCGCC
>CAMKAB010000249.1 GCA_946410375.1 uncultured Spirochaetaceae bacterium | reverse complement strand
ACTTGCCCTATATAGGTATATTTTCTGCTTATGGGCTCGTTGTCATCGGGCGTTCCTATGGAAGCCGGGGTGTGTTTCTGCCTGAAGGATCCCTTCTGCGGGGCTGCTTTATCTGCGCTATCTCGGAGTGGGGTGCTTTCCCTGTCAAGAGCGATGTTTTGCGAGTCGTCGGTTTGCGGAATTATATCGGTTTGAGACTCATTTTGCGTGAAAGTGTTTTGGAAATTTGCGCCGGAGAGCGGTTTGTTTCCTGTTAATATTTTCTTTGCACGGGCGAGCCATCCTTCGCTGAACTGCGCGTCATTTGCAAAGTTGTGCGTTACGGAAGAATGTGACGGGGAGTATTTGAATGTTTCCGTGCGTGGTTTGTTGTTTTTTTTGACGGAACCTTCCGAATCGGAGGAAAAATCGCCGGTTGCAATGCTTGAAGTGAAATCACCGATTGCGGCGCCGATGGAGGAATTGTGAGGTGCGTAGCCCTCGAGGTCAATAGCCGGATTTCCGTTTTCGGGTATGGCGGTTTTAATGTATTCTGTAAAATCCGAATCTGATAAAAGATATTTTTCGGAGTCTGAAGATTTCGAGTGCAAAGGTTCAGCGCCTGAAATGATTGAGTCGGAGGAAAGCGATTTTCCCGTACGGGCTCTTTTCATAAGAGAGTCGCGAATCATTTTCGTAATAGCCGAAAAAACAAAACTTTGATTGCGCAGCCTGCATTCCCGCTTTGCGGGGTGGATATTGAAATCAACAAGTTCGGGTTCCTCCGTGATATAGAGGTAAAAATAAGGAAATACTCCTCCCGGAAGGGCTGCCGAGTAAGCGTTCGTGATGACTTTTACGAGTGCGAAATTATCCACAATTCTATTGTTTATAAAGATTTTAACCCCGCTTCTATCCCGTTTGTACAGGGAGGGGAGAGATGAGACCGCATATAATGAAATATCTTTATCGGAATAATTCATTTCCATGGTGTCTGCCGGAACGAAATTCTTTTCGTACGAGAGAACTTCCAGCACACGTTCTTTTTTTGTTGACGGACGGAGCGTTAGGTCTAAAACTCCGTCTTTAAGGAGGATGAATTCGGTGTTTTCGAACCCGAGCGCCTTTTCTATCAGTACTTTTTTACACTCTTTGTACTCGCTTGTCGAACGTTTTAAAAATTCCAGCCGTGCGGGGAGTTTTTCAAAGAGGTTTTCCGCGAGAACGGTTGTTCCTTCGGTTTCCGGCGCTTTTTTGATTTCTCCCCGAATGCCGTTGTTAACGGTGAGGCTGTGTCCTTTTGATATTATGGTGAGAATGCTGCACGACGCAATGCTTGCGAGCGCTTCTCCCCGAAATCCGAGAGTATGAAGGGAGAAAATATCATCTATGCTTTTGATTTTGCTCGTGGCGAAACGCGCGCATGCGAGCGGCAGGTCTTCTTTATCAATTCCCGAGCCGTTGTCCGAAACGGATATTTCTTTGAGTCCGCCTTCGGCGATGTTTACGGTGATTTTTGTGCTTCCCGCGTCTATTGCGTTGTCAATCAATTCTCTGAGAGCGGATGCGGGTCGTTCTACGACTTCCCCCGCTGCGATTCTTGATGATACGATGTCTTCCAGTACTCGGATTTTCATATTTACCCCGCTTGTCAGGCGTGTCTTGTCCGCCGTTTTCTTGTTTTGCTTTGATTATAAACTTTTTACGCTTAAGGGGCTATGTGTTCGGCGTTGTAACGGGTAAATCGTTTTGTATTTATGCTGTTTCTTTTTGCCGGGGTTTTTATTTAAGAATGTTTATCCCTGATTTTTGCATTTAAACGATGTGTTCCCGTTTTATCCGGCATTCTGAGAAGTCGTGCGCGCCGTAAACATGTTCCAAAGCGAGTTTATCAAGGTGTACGATGTCTTACGTGTCTTTAAGGCGTTTCAGCACGTTTTCGTGAATTTCTATAAGCGGACGGATTACGTATAATTCGCCGTTGAAAAATTCCTGTACCGGGTTCATCGTGGCGAATTCCGCTCTGAAAAAGAGGTTCATCATTGTGGTTTCAACAAGATCATCCAGGTGGTGACCCATTGCGATAAGGTGAATGTTTTCCCTTTGGGCGATTTCAAAAAGGATGCGTCTTCTGTTTCTTGAGCAGAGGTAGCAGTTAAAATCGCCTTTGAAGGAATCGGGAAACTGGGCTTCGTCAATGATGGTGAAATCAATGTCCAGGTCCTTGAAATATTCTTCCAGACGCGGACGGAAAGCGGGGAGGATCGGGTGTTCGCGCCAGTTTATCATAACCGCTTTGAGGTTGTACTTTATGGGAAGCCAGCGCCGCCTGATGGAGAGAGCCATTGCAAGGGATAGGCTGTCTTTTCCCCCCGAAACGCCGAGAAGCACGGTTTCATTGTCCCGTATCATATCAAATGCGTTTATTCCTTTTCCGACGTTTTTAATAAAGCGCATGACCCACGGACTCATATTCCCGTTTATGATGTTTTTGTATGAGAGTTTATCGGGTTCATATTGGCTTGGAAGGGGTTTTTTCATCG
>CAMKAB010000248.1 GCA_946410375.1 uncultured Spirochaetaceae bacterium | reverse complement strand
CTTTGTAGGGGTTTTGGGTTTCCGGAACCCTATTTTCGTATATATGGGCTTTTTTTGATTCCGGTTGTCATAATATCTCCTCTATAGGGGGTATATCACGAGAAAATACTTGTTGTTGCTTATTGTCGGTTGTTGCTGATAAAACTGTTACATGGGGCGTAGGTTCGCCAGCCGCCGTTTCTGTTGATCAAGACGGAACAATTCATGCCTTAGACCTTGGCGGAGCTATCATTAAGGTAAAAACTACAGATGGAAATCTTGAAGCTGCCTGTATGGTTACAGTTCAGAATAAATGATTTCCAATTTGCTTGAAACAGAGTAAATGTGTGACACCTCAAACATATGAACTACCTCAAGTTTAAAATTCGGGATTGGGGAACGTATAGCGGGTTGCGCATTGTACGATTACTTGTTCGGCGGGTTTGCGTACCGCATGGCGGACTTGCTCGTCGGATTTGCAAATCGTACGATAGGGTTTGCGTACCGGGAACGCTCCATGATTTTTCCCGAAGCGTCCCCCTTTAACAAAGGGACTAAAATCTGTAAAATATTCACGAACTTTCAGAAATTTTACGTTCTGTTTCCGCATTTCCGAGTCCGGAGCGGAAGGGTGAGAAAATGCGGCGGAAGTTCTTCTAAAACCTTATTTTTAGGGGGAAATATATGATTTATACAGCAGAAGTTGAGCATATGTGCCCGGTTGCCAAGGGCGCGTATCATGGGCCGGCTCCTATTCCTGAGGAAGGAAAGTGGGTTCAGGCAAAAGAAATTAAGGACATCAGCGGACTTACTCACGGAGTAGGCTGGTGCGCACCTCAGCAGGGGGCTTGCAAGCTTACTTTAAATATTAAAGATGGAATTATCGAGGAAGCGCTGGTTGAGACTTTGGGTTGTTCCGGAATGACACATTCCGCAGCTATGGCGTCTGAGATTTTAATTGGAAAGACTATTTTGGAGGCGCTTAATACCGACCTCGTGTGCGACGCGATTAACACGGCAATGCGCGAGCTTTTCCTTCAGATTGTGTACGGCAGAAGCCAGACGGCGTTCAGCGAGGGCGGACTTCCTATCGGCGGCGCTCTTGAGGATTTGGGAAAGGGGCTTACCGGTCAGGTTGGCACTTTGTACTCAACAAAGGCGAAGGGACCTCGTTATCTCCAGCTTACAGAAGGTTATATCACCCGTCAGGCGTTGAATGAGAATAACGAAATAGTCGGTTATGAGTTTGTGAAGCTCGGACCCATGATGGAAAACATCAAGAACGGAATGGATGCAAACGAAGCAGTTAAGAAAGCTACGAGCCACTACGGTCAGTTTGAGAATGCTGCGAAGTATATTGATCCGAGACACGAGTAAGGAGGACGCGACATGTCATTATTTGAGAGTTATGAGAGAAGAATAGATAATATAAATAAAGTCCTCAGCGAGTACGGGATTAAGAGTGTTGAAGAGTGCCGTGAGATTTGCAAGGCAAAGGGTTTTGATCCGTATGAAATCGTAAAGGGTATCCAGCCGATCGCTTTTGAGAATGCCGCATGGGCATACACAGTGGGTGCTGCGATCGCAATCAAGAAAGGCTCTAAGACTGCTGCGGAGGCGGCTGAGAATATCGGAATCGGGCTCCAGTCTTTCTGCATTAAGGGTAGTGTTGCGGACGACAGAAAGGTCGGTATCGGACATGGAAATCTCGGCGCTATGCTCCTCAGGGACAATACGAAGTGTTTCGCTTTCCTTGCGGGTCATGAGAGTTTCGCTGCCGCAGAGGGCGCTATCGGTATTGTAAAGAATGCCAATAAGAGCAGAAAAGAACCGCTCAGAGTTATTTTGAACGGTCTCGGAAAGGATGCTGCTCAGATTATCAGCAGAATTAACGGTTTCACTTATGTGCAGACTCAGTTCGATTACTATACCGGAGAGTTGAAAATCGTGAAGGAGATTCCGTACTCAAAGGGCGAGAGAGCGGCTGTGCGTTGCTACGGCGCGGACGATGTGCGCGAGGGTGTGGCGATTATGCACAAGGAAGGCGTGGATGTTTCCATCACCGGAAACTCAACGAACCCTACCCGTTTCCAGCATCCTGTGGCGGGCACATACAAGAAGGAGTGCAACGAGCAGGGTAAGAAATACTTCTCTGTGGCGTCCGGCGGCGGTACGGGTAGAACTCTTCATCCGGATAATATGGCTGCAGGTCCTGCTTCTTACGGTATGACGGACACGATGGGAAGAATGCACTCGGACGCTCAGTTCGCGGGTTCTTCTTCCGTTCCTGCGCACGTTGAGATGATGGGTTTCCTCGGAATGGGAAATAATCCGATGGTTGGCGCAACGGTGGCTGTGGCTGTGGCTGTAGATCAGGCGTTGAATAAATAATAATCGCAAAACGTTTGCTATAGAAAACGATACGGGGAGGCGTGCTTCGCACGCCTCCCCGTTCTGTTTTTTTCGATGTGTTTATAAATCCGTCCGGGATGGTCACGTCTGAAACGTGCTCCGCAATGAACCGTTCGAAGCACCCTCCTTTGAAACGTGCTCCG
>CAMKAB010000247.1 GCA_946410375.1 uncultured Spirochaetaceae bacterium | reverse complement strand
GGTCTTGTCCTCCCGACACAGGAGAAAAACCTCACCATTAAGCCGGACAAAGAGAGGATAACCCGTCTATTTGCGGGAAAAAGTCAGGAATAGCGGAAGGAGTCTTCCTTTTCATACAACAGGCATTAAAGACGCATTCCCGAATCTCAAACCCCGTCGGACATACAAAAATCGCATTCACGAACCTCAAACACTCTGCGGGCTTACAAACATCGATTTGTCCGCATCCTATCCGCATCAAACAAATTTCATTTACACCGGCGTGATGTCGGTTATCTCGTAAGGCGTCGTCTGGTACACAAAGTAGTTAAGCCAGTTAGAATAAAGAAGATTTGCATGCCCTCTCCACTTCATAACCGGCTCAGCGGAAGGGTCGTCGGAGGGAAAGTAATTTTTGGGAATCCTGATTTTAACACCGGAAGAAACATCCCTGTTATACTCGTTTAAAAGCGTATCTCTATCATACTCGGAATGTCCGGTGATAAAGATCTGCCGTCCTCTCTTCGTACTTGCGGCATACAGCCCAGCCTCTTCGGACTTCGCCAGAATCTTTATATCGGGAATCCTCTCAATATCTTCCATCCGCACCGTTGTATATCTTGAATGAGGGACATAAAACTCATCATCAAAACCGCGCATCAAAATTGAGTCTTTTTTCACCACCGTATGTTTGAAAACACCGAAAAGCTTCTCGGAAAGCGGGTACTTTTTCACCCCGTAGTGATAGTACAGACCTGCCTGAGCTCCCCAGCAGATATGAAACGTGCTGTGAACATGGCTTTTTGTCCATTCCATTATCTCACACAATTCATCCCAATAGTCCACGTCTTCAAAATTCAGATGTTCTACCGGAGCGCCGGTGATTATCATGCCGTCAAAAAAAACATCCTTTATTTCATCAAACGTCTTGTAAAAAGACTGCATATGAGACTCCGAAACGTGAGTTGAAGTATGGGTGGATGTTTGTATCAATTCAAGCTCAACCTGAAGCGGAGTATTGCCGATAAGCCTTGAAATCTGAGTTTCCGTGGCGATTTTCGTTGGCATAAGGTTTAAAAGAGCGATTTTCAACGGCCTTATGTCCTGCGTTCGAGCTCGCGTTTCCGTCATTACAAATATGTTTTCATCTTCCAAAATCTGCCTTGCAGGCAATGCATTAGGAATTTTAATAGGCATACCGGGGTGTCCTCTCTTGTTGGTATTCAGGTTTTGTTTACAGTCAAATACAAACCGTTTAATCCGCATATCGCACTACGCAAAATACTGCGGAAGTATCGGTCGGATACAAACCGTTTTCTATCTGCTTACCGAATCCAAGGCATTTTTTACATCCGCGATAATATCTTCGGGATCTTCCAGTCCGCAGGAAAGCCTTACAAGTCCGGCAGGAACTCCCGCCGCAAGCAATTCCTCCTCAGACATCTGCCTGTGAGTTGTCAAAGACGGACAAAGACAGCAACATCTGGAGTCGGAAACATGAGTCTCTATAGAGAACAGTTTAAGGGCTTCCATGAATTTCTCAGCCGCGATTCTCCCGCCTTTGAGCGTTACGGAAACAACACCTGAGCTGCCGTTCGGCAAATACTTTTTAGCGAGTTCGTAGTACGGATTACTAGGCAAATCAGGATAATTCACCGATTCAACTGCCGGATGAGATTCCAAAAACGTTGCAAGAGTCCGTCCGTTTGAAGTGTGTCTTTGAACTCGAACGTGAAGGCTCTCCAGTCCGAGATTTATGTAATATGCGTTTTGCGGGCTCTGGATTGAACCGAAATCACGCATAAGGTGAGCCGTGCACTTTGTTATGAACGCACCCTCTTTTCCGAATTTTTCCGCATACACAACACCGTGGTAACTATCATCGGGAGTACACAAACTCGGAAATTTATCCTTATGAGCCATCCAATCAAAATTACCTGCGTCAACAATCGCTCCGCCCACTGTTCCCGCATGTCCGTCCATATATTTTGTTGTGGAATGAACAACTAAATCGCATCCCCACTCTATCGGTCTGCAATTTATCGGAGTTGCGAATGTATTGTCAATTATAAGGGGAACACCATGGTTATGCGCCGCTTTTGCAAAGGTTTCAATGTCCAAAACCGCAAGAGACGGATTGGAAACGGTTTCTCCGAACACAGCCTTCGTATTAGGCTGAAACGCTACGTCAAGTTCCTCCAATGAGGCATCGGAACGCACAAACGTGAAATCTATTCCCATTTTTGACATCGTGTGTTTAAACAGATTGTATGTTCCGCCGTAAATGCTGCTTGAGCATACGACATGATCCCCCGAAGAACAGAGGTTGAATATTGAAAAGAACGATGCCGCCTGACCGCTGGATGTGAGAATCGCGGCTTTTCCGCCTTCCAATTCGCAGATCTTCGCCGCTACCGCATCGTTTGTGGGATTAGCGAGACGGGTGTACATATACCCCGGATCTTCAAGATTAAAAATATTTGCAAGCTGACCGCTTGTCTCATACCTATACGTTGTGCTCTGATAAATCGGGAGCTGACGCGGCTCTCCGTTCTTCGCCCGATATCCTGACTGTACGCATTTCGTTCCGATTCCGCTCATATTGTATCTCCTTT
>CAMKAB010000246.1 GCA_946410375.1 uncultured Spirochaetaceae bacterium | reverse complement strand
GTTACCTGAGCAATTCCCTTGATTGTTTTTCCGCCTGTTCCGATAACCACACCGATCTTGTCCTCTGCAACCTTGGTGCTCAGGATCTTCGGTGCGAACTCGTTCACTTCCGCTCTCGGCTCGGCAAGCGTTTTCTCCATAATTCCGAGAATATGATACCTGCCCTCTTTCGCCTGCTGCAAAGCCTCCTTCATAATCTCCGGAGTCACGCCGGCAATCTTAATATCCATCTGGAAAGCCGTGATACCGTCTCTTGTTCCCGCAACCTTGAAGTCCATATCTCCGAGATGGTCTTCTTCACCTAAAATATCGGACAAAATCTTGTACTTGGAATAATCCGCACCTTCGGTGATAAGTCCCATTGCAATACCTGCAACCGGCTTTGATATGGGAACGCCGGCATCCATCAAAGACAAACAGCCGCCGCACACGGAAGCCATGCTTGAAGAACCGTTGCTTTCCATGATTTCAGACACAACGCGCACGGTGTACGGAAATTCGTCTTTTGCCGGAACAACAGCCTGAAGCGCTCTCTGCGCAAGATGCCCGTGACCGATTTCACGTCTGCCCGTGGTAAGTTTACCGGTCTCACCCACTGAATACGGCGGGAAGTTATAATGAAGCATAAAATTACTGTATGTCTTTTCGCCGTCTATATTATCAAAGAGCTGCTCGTCCTGAACCGTTCCGAGCGTGGTAACCGCAAGGCTCTGCGTCTCTCCTCTTGTAAAAAGCGCCGAACCGTGAGTTCTTGCCAAAAGCCCGACTTCGCAGGTGATAGGTCTGATTTCCTTAACTCCTCTGCCGTCCACGCGAACCCCGTCGTTCAGAATAGATGAACGCAAAATGTTATATTCCAAATCATCGAACATAGCGGATATCTTATCGTTAGAACCATCATGCTCGGAGAGAACATCAGCGAACTTCTCCTTCACCTCAGCCTTCACCTTTGCAACATTGTCGTGTCTTAAAACCTTGCTTGCTCCTCTGAACGCTTCCTTAACTTTCGGCTCGGCGAACGCCTTAATTGGCTCAAGATATGATAAATCCTCTTCCGCGGCTTCCAGAACAGGAAGTTTTTCCTTACCGGCAATACGGCGGAGCTCAATCTGAGCATCACACAACTCGGTGATAACAGGCTGAGCAGCGGCGATAGCGGCAAGCATATTATCTTCCGACACTTCGTGGGCTCCGCCCTCAACCATCGTAATGCCGTCTCTCGTTCCGGCCACGACAATATCAAGATCCGCCTCTTCAATCTGCTTGAAGGTCGGATTTATAACATACTCTCCATTGATAAGAGCAACTCTTACTCCGGCAATAGGGCCGTTGAAAGGAATGTCCGAGATCGTTACAGCTGCCGATGCCGCATTGATTGCGATAATATCCGGAGTGTTAATCTGATCTGCGGAAATAACGGTGGGAACAATCTGAATCTCCCTGCTGAAGGCCTTCTCAAATAACGGACGCATCGGTCTGTCTATCAGGCGGCTTACCAGAATTTCCTTGTCTTTCGGCTTGGATTCCCTCTTCAAAAATCCTCCGGGAATCTTCCCCGCCGCATAATATTTCTCATTGTATTCAACAGACACCGGAACATAGTCCAAAAGAGCGGACGGCTCCGACGAACAACATACCGTGGCGATAACCGCCGAACCTGCATAATGCGCATACACAGCTCCGTTTGCCTGCTTTGCAATTTTCCCTGTTTCAAAAACAAGGTAATCATCTCCGATTTTTACTTGTACTTTCTTTACATCTTCCATACTTCTTTTTCCTTACCATGAACCCGTTATTCTTCTATCTTCGGTTCAATTATAAAATTATAAATTATTTATGATTATATTTTAATGATTCTTTTCCAGTTATTCACAGATACGAAACGGGAATTACAAAATCAACGTAATTTCCCCCTGTGAGATCAATTCGCATAAAAACAAAAGCCCCGGTTTTTTCCGAGGCTGCTCTAACTCATTACTTTCGGAGACCAAGTTCTGCAATCAAAGAACGATATTTGTTAATATCATTGTTCTTAATGTACTTCAGAAGACTTCTTCTATGACCAATCATCTTTAAAAGACCTCTGTTTGAAGCATGATCTTTCGGATTAGCTTTAAAATGCGCCTGAAGATCATTAATTCTTGCTGTAAGAAGTGCAACCTGAACTTCCGCCGCACCCGTGTTCTTATCATTGCCGCCAAACTGTGCAATAATCTCCTGTTTCTTTTCCTTCGAAACCACTTCCGACTCCTGGGAACTCCGTTCCCAAACCGCTAGATTTTTTAACAGACGTATCTGACCGAATGAGTAAAACAATTAAGCTAATTTCATTAACTTAAACGAATTAGTACGGAATATACGGTCTGCCAAGCAAAGATGACGCTTTGTCAAAATCACCTGTTAAGAGACACCTGCGAATCAAAGAGCTGCTTACCGCTTCTCCGTTTACGTAGAAAACCGGAACAACTGTAAGAAAAGCAGATGAAGTAAAACGGGTAAGCAAAGCACCGATTTCATCAGTGCCGACAGATGAAGTTTTATTCCCGCATCTGAAATCGCTTCCCACTACCATTGCCACTATCTTATACAACGTACAGAGCT
>CAMKAB010000245.1 GCA_946410375.1 uncultured Spirochaetaceae bacterium | reverse complement strand
TATTTTCAGCATAGGTGTGATTGTTCATCCGTTGAAAATGATTATAAAAAAATGAGAGGGTGATTCATTCTAAGGATTGCGGGTTAAAAAATGAAAGTTTTGATTTTGTCAAATTTAGCGTCATATACATATAATTTCAGAAAAGAGCTGATTAAAATGCTGATTGACTCCGGCTGCGATGTCAGTGCGGCATTTCATGTTGATAATACGGCTAAGGCGAAAGCGCTGAATTGCAAGATTATCGAGGTGCCTTTTAACGGAAAAGGAACTGTTCTGAAAGAAGAATTAAACCTTTTGAAAACGTACGGCAGAATAATGGATGAAGAGAAGCCTGATATGGTTCTGTCTTTTACCATAAAGATGAATCTGTACGGCGGAATTGCGTGCAGAATGAGGAAAATCCCATATTATCCGATGATAACGGGACTGGGAGAGCTTGCAAAAAAGGGTAAGCTCAGACCGATTCTTATGAGCATGCACCGTTATGTTATGCCGTATGCTACGTGCATTTTTTTCCAAAACACGAGCGACATGGAGTTTTTCAATCACCACAACATCAAATATAAGAAGAGCCGCGTTGTTCCGGGTTCGGGAGTGAATCTCGCTGATTTCAAGTTCACCGAATACCCGAAGGAAAATCCGCTCAGTTTCGCATTTGTGGGCCGTGTTACCAAGGCGAAGGGAATAGAGGAATATCTTGATGCTGCGGAGTACTTTAAAGGAAAAGGGTATGTTTTCTATGTGGCCGGGGTTTTGGATGAGGAGTACAAAGAGCGAATTGAGAGGCTCGATAAGGAAGGCGCCATTAAGTACGAGGGTGAGCTTTCCGATGTGAGATTTCTTTTGCGTAAAACGAATTGCGTTGTGCTTCCGACTTTTCATCCCGAGGGTATGAGCAATGTTCTTCTTGAAGCCGGGGCTTACGGAAGACCTTGCATTTGTACGGACAGAACGGGGTGCAGGGAGATAATCACGGACGGAATAAACGGTTTGTATTGTAAGGAGCGCGATTCTGCGGATCTGTGCGCGGTTATAGAGCGTTTTGTTGATATGACGACGGATGACAAGAAAACGATGTGTCTTGCCGCACGAGCGAATGTCGAGATAAATTTTGACAGAAAACTTGTGATTGAGGCGTATAAAAAGGAATTGTTTAAGGACGAAAATGAAAATAGAGAAGATAAATAAGCTGAAAAAGCGTCTCGTTAAGGACGGAAATATGCTTCGCATATACCGGTTTTTCAGGTTTATTCCGGATTCGATATACTTAAAACTGATGTTCAGGCTTCGAATGGGATATTCTTTGGATTTGAAGCATCCCCGGACTTTTAATCAGAAACTGCAGTACCTTAAACTCCATGACAGACGTCCGCTCTATACGCAGATGGTGGATAAACTTGCCGTGAATGATTATGTGAGAGAACGGTGCGGAAATGATTTATCGTTGATAAACGTTCTCGGTGTATATGATGATTTTGATGAGATTGATTTTAATTCGCTTCCTGAAAAGTTTGTTCTTAAGTGCACTCATAACAGCGGCGCCGTGGTTATTTGCAGGAATAAGGCGGATTTTAACAGGGATGAAGCGAAAAGCATTCTCGGTTTTGCCGTAAAACATAATTTTTATTACGCAATGAGGGAGTGGCCTTATAAGAATGTTCCTCCGAAAATCATAGCGGAAGAGTATATTGAGAGCGACTCAGGTTTTTTGCAGGATTATAAGATTTTCACGTTCGGCGGAAAAGCGGAGATGATTTATATCAGAAGTTGCCAGGACGGTGTGTTTTACGGAGATTATTTTGATAAAAACGGGGAGCTTTTGGATTTTACCGCGGATTATCCCCATTCTCCGGTTACGCCCGGAATGCCGGAAAATCTCGATAAAATGCTGCGTTTCGCTGAACTCTTGAGCGAAGGAACGCCTGAACTCAGGGTTGATTTTTACGAAGTGCGAGGACGCGTTTATTTCGGTGAGCTGACTTTTTATCACGACGGAGGTTTCGCTCCTTTTGAACCGCGGGAGTGGGACGAGAAACTCGGGAACCTGATTGATATAGGACGTTGATAGGGCGTTGAATAGTTTGGTGGAAACATGACGCAAACCGAACAGAAAAAAGAGGCTAAGAAAAGCAGTAACATTATAGCGGGGCCGTTTGAGATGAGGTTAACTGTTTGTATTTGCTATTCTTTATTTAACCGTAATAATTCCAGGCGTTAAATTCCAGGCGTTACTGGTAAACGGATAATCCCTGTTTCCGACAGCGCATCTTGCGGACAATCGCAAAGCCGGTTTAAAAATACCTTTTTTTAACGATGCGGATTTGCGCAGTGCAGATTTGATAATCGCAAGCCGGTTTTGAAACATCCTTTTTTTAAACGGTGCGGATTTGCGCAGTGCAGATTTGACAATCGCAAGCCGATTTTGAAATATTTTTTTTAAACGGTGCGGATTTGCGCAGTGCAGATTTGATAATTTTAAAGCCGGTTTTTAAACATCCTTTTTTCGTGTTATGATTATCGTATTGGGGGGGAAGTTGTTGGCAGCTATGACGCAAACTGAACAAAAAAGACAAGCTAAGGAATTTGCAAAAAGGTGTACCGTGCACGGGTAC
>CAMKAB010000244.1 GCA_946410375.1 uncultured Spirochaetaceae bacterium | reverse complement strand
TCTCCCACTAGCACCTCAAGCTAGCGTGTCTACCAAATTCCACCATAGCCGCAGAAGTTAAATAAATTAACTACTCAAATTTACATCAATTTTTCTCTTGCGTCAAGCAGTGAAGAAAATTTTAATATCGCATCTTTTATCGGCTTGCTTTTTGACATATCAACACCCGCAAGACGGAGCGATTCCAGCGGCCATTTGCTTCCGCCGCTCTTCAAAAATTCCAAGTATTTCTTATTCCCGTTCTCCTTCACGCTCCGCACCAAACTTATTGCGGCGGAAATACCGGTAGCGTACTTATAAACGTAAAACGCATTATAAAAATGAGGAATCCTCAAACATTCCAAATCCGAACACTCCTCAAACACCATCTCATCACCGAAATATTTTCGCAGCAAGTCTCTGTAAATCTCCCGTATTGATGAAAGCGTCAATATTTTCCCTTCCTCCTGATTACGATGACACACCAATTCAAATTCGGCAAACATCGCCTGTCGGAAAAGCGTGGCCACGATATCATCAAGCTGTTTTGAAATAAGATATTTTTTCACATTTGATGAAGCCTCGTTTTCAATCAAATAATCAAACAACAGGGTTTCATTAAACGTTGATGCAACTTCCGCCTCAAAAATCGTGTAATTATAACAGGAGAACGGATTATTTTGCTTACTGTAATACGTGTGCATACTGTGTCCGCCCTCGTGTGCGATTGTGAATACGTCCCCTATCAATCCTTCCTGATAATTCAAGAGAATATAAGGATTGCCGATATACCCCCCCGAAGAGAACGCTCCGCTCCGCTTACCCTTGTTCTCATACACGTCAGCCCATCTGTCCCGCGTAAGCCCGTTGTAAAGAGTATCCGTATACTCGCTGCCGAGAACAGCCAGTGCTTTTTTAACTATTTTACATGCGTCTTCATAAGTCGTCCTTTTCTTAATATCACGAGCCATAGGCAGATACGCATCATAATGATTGAGCTCATCCAAACCGCAAATTTTCTTTTTTAAAGAGTAATACCTGTGCAACTCGGGAAAAGCGGAATGAACCGTTTTAATCAAATTCTCATACACCGAAGACGGAATATTATCCCCGTACAGCGCCGCATCCAGCGATGAACCGAAATTTCTCACTCGTGCGTTAAAAATATCCTGTTTAACGGAAGATGAATAAAGGCTTGCCAGCGTTTCCGCATGATTCTGAAAAACGGAATAAAACTGCATATACGCCTTTCTGCGAGTGTTCTTGCTCGGATTATGCAGAAATACCTGAAACGTGCTTTGCGTCAGATTCCGCCCGTTTATCTTTCCGAAATCCATATCAACATCGGTCAATGCTTCAAACGCATTAGACGGCGACGCCTGGAGTTCGGCTCCCATTGCGAGAATCGCCTCTTCCTTATCGGAAAGAATATGTCCTTTCAAATGCAATATTTTTTGAAGCGAACGCTTATAAGGAGCGAATTCAGGCTCTTCCATCCACTTTTCCGCGTTTTCAGACTCTAAAACCTCAGGTTCAAAAAAACTGATTGCTGCCTGTACGTTCGTTGCGGTTTGCTGATACATTCCCACAAGAGTTTGATATTCGGGATTGTTAATTTCCGTAGAATAATTCAGAAAAGCATAGTTACCGAGACGCTCGGACAAAAGACCTACCTCATCCAGCCACTTCAAAGAACTCAAAAACGATTGTTTTGTTTTCGTAAACTTCCCTTTAAAGGCCGACGCTTCAGCGATATGCGAGTTCAATTTTTTCAAATCCGCCTTAAAATCAGCAGTGTTCTCATACAAAAGAGAAAGATCCCACGTATCTTTTTCCGGTATATTCCGTCTTTCGGGAATACCTTTTACCGCATTTTTCATTACAACACCTCGCATTTTTCAAAAATATCTTAACAAAACTTTTTAGAAATCTTTTTTGACTAAACAATCCGCAGAATTTGTACCGCAGAATTCGTACCGAAAGAAATATTCAAGCGGCTTTTCTGCTTTGTTTCATTCTTCCCGCATCAGACTCTGAATTACACCGAAGTAAGTTTCAGCACTCCGAGTAAGCTGTGAGTAAGCTGTTTCAAATCAGGCTAATCCGAGTTTTGACATGTTTTTAAGAAGGTCCGCCGCCGCCTTCGCCCTATGGCTGAACTTGTTCTTCACTTCCGTTCCGGCATCCGCAAAACAGCATCCCGCTTCATCCGAATAAAACACAGGATCATACCCGAAACCGCCGGTTCCTTCATGAATGGATTCTAAAATCCTGCCGGGTGCTATTCCCTTCGAACACAAGGTTTTATCCTTATACAAGAGAACGAGGACGCATTCAAAACGGGCGCTTCTGTCCGTCTTGCCACTCATTTTATTAAGCAAAAGCATATTTTTCTCATAGGCGGATAAATCCCTGCCCGCTTCTTCCGCACCGAATCTTGCGGTATGAACCCCGAGTTCACCGGGAAGAGACGCCGCAAGGAGCCCCGAATCATCGGCGATAATCGGCATATTCAAACCTTTAAGCAACGCTTCGGAGCGCAAGGCATACGCCTTTTGCATTGCGTTTTCCTCAAAAGTCAATCCTGTTTCTTCACATTCAAAATGTATTCCGAATTCCCCAGGCAAATGAAGCACAT
>CAMKAB010000243.1 GCA_946410375.1 uncultured Spirochaetaceae bacterium | reverse complement strand
CTTTATCCGTCTGCGAATTTTTACGGCAGCATGTTCCTTTATTGGAACGGCTCGGGAAACAACAACACGGTGTTCGGAGCTGAAAACGGAAACGTCAGCACCAAGAACCTGAATTTCATAACGATTGCGCCAAACGCTTTCGCTTATTACGGAAACACAGCCGGAACCAATGCGAGCATTTCGATAAGCGCGGGGGATCACAGGGTGACGCTGAACAAGAACGTGTTTACGATAGACGGCACTACGAAGACGATTACGGGTTATGATTTCAATGAGGCTAACAAGTATTATCCGATAGTGATAGGCGCATCCTGGTGGGCTACAAGGACCGGCGCTTTTTACAACAACTATGGAGTTAACAGGCTGTACAATTTCCAGCTGACGGCGGAAAGCAGCCTTGACAATTCCGACCACACGCTGGAGAAAAGGCTGTTCATACCGGTGAGAATGAAGAAGAAGATAGGCTCCTATGAAGCGGGAACGATAGCGGGAGACAATTCAACACACGCAGTGGGAGAAGTCGGGCTGTGGGATTTGATTGGAAACAAGTTCTACGGAAATGCAAGTATGACGGGTGCGCTCACCTGCGAATTTGATAACTGAAAAATTAAAAGCCTGAGGAGATTGCGGGAAATGGTTTGCAAGCTTGTGTTTTCTTCTTGATTCCGCGTTTCCGATGGCTGGCATTATACCCTTTGGAGGTTGCTCTTAGACAAGGCAGCCTCCTTTTTATTTATGTTTAATTCTTTTGTTTTTTATTGTCGCCTCTTTTCGGGGTGAAATGCCACTTCTCAAAGATTAGCCGTTCATATGATCACGATTTGAAAAACGAATGCGTATATGGGAAATCCGTATTTCAAAGACGGATATGGATATCTTCTTGAAACGAACCGGTATGATTACGGAATAAGATCCGGTTTGGAAGCGGCAATAGGCGGAGAACAAAAGATTGCAAACGCCGGAGATATCGGTTTGTTTTTCCGGGATAAAGACGAAGAAGATGCGTGCGATGGTCTTTATGCGAGAACTTGCAACGACGATGTTCGGACCTTTTCGTTAAACGTTTTTCAGGGATTCAATGTACATAACGAGGATGTCTTTAATATGGTGCGCATATTCTGGAAAGTATGCTTTCTGAAAGCAGTACGAACCGACCAGAGACATGATTGTTTCCACCGCATCTTCTGTTTTGCACGGCTTAACCTGACCTGTTTTTATTCCGTGTCGCAACACTCTGCTTGCCGCCAGTCTGATTTTCGCTGTACGGCGCTTGATTTCCTGAGGCAGGTCAAACTGCATTGCATGGAGCGATTTAATCAGATTGATAATGTCTGACATATACTCGTCCGCAATGGAAATGGAGTCCAGCGCCATTCTTTTTATCGTGCCGATAACATCGTCTTTGTTTGTCCACTCGGCGGACGTGTATTTTTGTATCGCCGCATCGGAAACATTTTTCACGGCGTAAAGGTAAATAGCGTGAACATTCGGGAAATACTGGTACACCGTTCCTCGCGAGAGCCCGCATTTTTCCGCAATTAAAGAGAGATTAGCGTCTTTCTCGCCGTTCTCTGCAAACACTTGCAGAGCAGTTTTCACAATGAGATCCCGTCTTTCTTTGTGGTTAATGATTTTGGGCATATTCTTTCCTGAGAAAAGTTTCCAATTTTGGAGAGAGGGTGTCAAGAATTAAATATACATTTTTTTTAAATTTGTCAAAAAAACGGATTTTACTTTTTACGGTTAAATATTTTCTTTTGAAAAATCTTCAAATTCTTTCGGAGTGTCTATGTCAGTCGTGTATGCTTTGTCCGTCACTTCCGCATTATAAACATTGTATTTTTTCAGTATATCGCTTACTTTGCTGCTTTTTTTTGCACGTAAAATCACGTCCATTAAAAACGCTCTGTGCCAAACGGGGTGCCCCGGAACGCCGTTGCGGAAAGGTCTCACCGCTGCGTATTCGCATCCGATTTTTTCTGATATTTCGCTGATTTGCGCATAGTGTTCCGCTTTTAATGACGCCATATCCGCAAGAGTGATGAAAAAATCCTCGCCGTCTTTTACGAGTTTCATTCCGGTCTGGGTTGAGGAGAACTGTCCGCTGATGTAGTCTGAATTGTATGCGATAATAAGCTCTATCCCGGTATCGGCTGTTCTTGTTTCGTTTATTTTTTTTACACGTTGTCCGCACGGCATTAAAGCTTCTCTGACTTTGTCGTCTTCATAGCCCGTAACCATGATAAGGGCGCTTTTTTCGTTCAAACTTTCCAAATAAGCGAGCGCTTCCATTGCGCTGTATGTAACAAGACTCATTCCGCGACACGGAAGAAGCATTTTATTTTGTTCGCCCATTCTGACGGATAATCCGGCGGCAAGCATGACTATTTGCATTTTTTTCCTCTGAGAAACACCCGAAATACCTGTATGAATCCGTGTCCAAACCTGATTTTGAATGTTTTTTTTGTTGTGTGATCTAATGTTATGCATCGTAGCAAAAAAGCGGGCTTTTGTTTAGAGCCCTTGCTGCGGAATCTTTAGCGAAGCTTTAGAGCCCTTGCTGCGGGATCTTTGGCGAAACGTTAGAGCCCTTGCTGCGGGATCTTTGGCGAAGTTAG
>CAMKAB010000242.1 GCA_946410375.1 uncultured Spirochaetaceae bacterium | reverse complement strand
ACAACTCATCCCCGCACGCCCGCGCTCCGCCGACCATCACGTCCATCGCCACCAAACCACCGTGCAAAAAAACTCATCCCCGCACGCCCGCGCCCCGGCCTGCCGAAGGCTAAAACAGCGCAAGAGCGTCGTTTTGAAAATCCTTTCTGATTCCGAGAAAGACAAAAACAGCCGAAATCAGAATCTGCACAACGAAGAGAATAAAAATCAGTCCGACCGGGATAACGGATTTGAAATCGAGAAGATACATCCCCTCCGCACCCGCCATAAGCCCGAGTCCTTTTATGATCTTCGGCAACATGAACGCAAAAGGCGCCCCGACCATGAAAGCGGCAAGACACGCGGCGCTCACCGCCCCGAGCACCAAAACAAGAAGCGCATTCCTCAGCATTATCCTGTTCGCACCAAGCATTTTATACACTTCAAGCGTCTTTTTCTCCTCAAAGAAAATCTCCTCCGTGGCGGACATGGTTGAGTATGCCGAAACAACTATGATAAGAAACAAAATCAGAATTATCGCCTGATTGCTGGAGGTGAGCGTCCGGAACACAAAAGCGTTTGCCTGCATAAAAGTTCGCGTTTCAAAGTGCGGATAAAGAGCGTCGTCAAGGCTCTCCAAATCTCTGTATGAGTACTTTTTGAGCAATATTTCGGTTTTTCGCGAGTCTTCAGACGGGAAAAGAGCGGCTCCGTATTCGTAAGTCGCAAAAACCAGATTATCGTCTATTTCGGCAAAGCCCGAACTGTATAGTCCGCATACCGTGGCGATATCGGGACGAACGGCAGACGAACCGCCGCTGTTCGCCACCATCACAGCCACACGATCTCCGACAGATAATCCCAATTTCTCCGCAGAGCGTTCGCTGATGACGATTTTATTCTTCATATCCTCTTCTGAGATAGTGAATCCGATGTATTTACGTCGTTTTTCAAGATAATCGTCCTCCACGCCTTTAATCGTAAATGCGCTGTTGCCGTCTTTCGTATACATCATCATATAACCGGTAACCACATTATCCATAATCACGGAAGAAGCTTTTTTTTCATAATCCGCATAGTTTTCCCTAAGCACATGTTCAACATTCTCCCTGCCTGCATTCACGCTGAGATGACCGGAAAAAAGATATACCATTTTATCCTGCATGCCGCGTATCATGCTTCGGCTGAAAATGAGCGTGATAACAACGAGAGCGAAACAACTCGCAACAATAAGAAAACGTAAAAAGAGTTTTTTTCTGTTTATTAAGTTATGTTTTAAAAAAAATACCGTAAATTCCATTTTTGTAACTTACCGCAGGCTTTCCCCGAGTACGCTAAGTGCGCGAGACCTCGCCGATTTTCTCCCGAGCACGCTAAGCACGCAACGCTCCGCAGGCTTTCCCTGAGCACGCTAAGTGCGCGAGACCTCGCCGATTTTATCCCGAGCACGCTAAACACGCAACGCTCCGCAGGCTCTCCCCGAGTACGCTAAGTGCGCGAGACCTCGCCGATTTCATGACCGGAAATTCTGAAAACCCTGTCGCACTTCAAAGCAAAATCCATATCGTGAGTCACCAAAACAAGCGTTTTTCCGCTGTCTTTAACTATTTCCAAAAGCATGTCCTGCACATAAACCGAATTTTCCTCATCCAGCGCTCCGGTGGGTTCATCCGCAAAAATAACGTCGGGATTGTTCATGAGCGCCCTGCAAATCGACACTCTCTGCCGTTCCCCGGAAGAAAGTTCGGAAGGCTTATGCTTCAGCCTTTCATCAAGGAACAGAGCGCACAAGAGTTTTATCGCTCTTTTCTTCGCTTCATCCCTTTTATCCCCCCTGATTATCGCTGGAACCATCACGTTTTCAAGAGCGGTGTAATCCCCGATTAGGAAATTATCCTGAAAAACAAACCCGAATCGCTCGTTTCTAAGGCGGCTGAGCGCAGTGTCGTTTTTGTAGTCGCTATCTGTTATTTCTTTCCCGTCCAAATAATAAGAACCGCTGTTCGCCTTATCCAGCAACGCCAGAATATGAAGCAACGTGCTCTTCCCCGATCCGCTTTTCCCCGTAATCGCATACGAGAATCCCTTATCCACCGTAAAATCAATCCCGTTGAATATTCCGAGGGTATCATAGGTCTTAACTATGTTTTTAACTTCAATAAGAGACATCCAGAACCACCTTTATAACATCCTCTTTAAAAGTCCTTTTGCACCCGAAAAGGATAAAAACAACACCGAAAGCCATTACCGCAAAAGACGTTGCAAGCATGCTCTTCATTGAATATTCCATAGTAAACGCCAGCGACGAAAGGAAGAGGTTTCTACCGAAAAGACCGAACAAAGCATCAAACGCGGAAAAGATGGAATGTATGTTTTTGCATATTACCATGCTTAAAACAATCGATACGCACTCGGAAATAAACAGCAAAATCAGTCCGTAAAGAATGAAAACCAGGCTGACATGTTTTTTTTCAAAGCCCAATACCCGCAGAATTCCGGCGTCTTTCCGCTTTATTTCTATTATTCTCCTTGTGGCTGATTTGAGTTGCAACAGAACCACTAAACTTATAAGCAGCAAGAAAATATAAACCATTCTGTTTTCCAGCATCAAGGCGGAATACAGGGTGCTGTTCGCCTGAATGAACGTGGTTATCTTACATGCGGG
>CAMKAB010000241.1 GCA_946410375.1 uncultured Spirochaetaceae bacterium | reverse complement strand
GTTTATTTGCGGTTAAAAACAGTCTAAGAACTCGTAAGTACATATCATATTGTAATACTGTAATTTTGTAAAATCCGTACAAATGTTTACGATCTTTAACTACGGCAATGTTTCGTCCGGCGCAATCAATCGTTTTTAACCCATACTCAAACATTAACCGCGGCAACGCTCTCACCCACGTTCAATCACACTCTCTGCAAAAACCATACAGTCTCCCGGTTTCTTTATTCTCACGCTCTTACCATAACTCAAGACTCTCACCGAATTGTTATTTTTAAAAATACGTGATACTTTATGCAAGATAAAACTCCGCTGTGCAGACAATAACACAAACCGGATAAAAGAAATGCGTTAATTTGATACCTGTTAAATATTAAAACAACGCAGACAGAGCGTAGCGGGAAACAGCAGACATTATTATATAGAAAACAGACAAGCGACAAGGAATAAAAAATGGCAAGCAAAGAAGCGAAAAACGGAAACATGAATCTGGAAAACATTCGTAATATCGGTATCATCGCCCATATAGACGCAGGAAAAACAACCACCACGGAGCGAATCCTTTATTACACCGGAGAGAACCATAAAATCGGCGAGGTGGATAACGGAGAAGCAACAATGGATTGGATGGAGCAGGAACAGGAACGCGGCATCACAATCACAAGCGCCGCCACAACCTGCTACTGGAAAGGACGTCAGATAAACATAATAGACACTCCCGGGCATGTGGATTTCACCGCGGAAGTAGAACGTTCGCTCAGGGTGTTAGACGGTGCTGTGGGTATTTTTTGCGCCGTAGGCGGTGTTGAACCGCAGAGCGAGACGGTCTGGAAACAGGCGAACAACTACAACGTTCCGAGAATCGCCTTTGTTAACAAAATGGACAGAATCGGTGCGGATTTCTATCGGGTACTGGAAGATATAAAGTCCAAACTTTCAGAAACGCCGGTTCCTCTTTTCATACCGATCGGAGCAAATACTTCCTTTCTCGGCATAATAGACTTACTCAAAATGAAAGCCGTCTATTTTGACGAAAACACCCAGGGCGAAACTTTCACCTATTCGGAAATTCCTGCGGAGTACGCAGACAAAGCGGCGGAATACCGGGAAAAACTGATAGACAGCGTGTCTGCATTCAGCGATGAAATAACGGACCTTTATTTCTCAGGAGAAGATATTCCTGAAGACTTGCTCATAAAAACGCTTCGCAAATGTGTTTTAGAAAGAAATCTCCTGCCTGTTTTCTGCGGTTCATCGTTAAAAAACACCGGTGTTCAACCGCTTCTGGACGGAATAGTGGATCTTCTGCCTTCCCCTACCGAAATACCGGACGCCATAGGTTTTAACACCAAAAAGAATGAAAGCGTAGCAGTGAAAACCGACCCTTCCGCCGCTCCTCTTGCCCTTGTATTCAAAATCCAAAACGATCCGGCAGCGGGGCTTCTCGCTTTTATCAGGGTTTACAGCGGCACGTTCAAGAGCAAAGCCGGCATTTTTAACGTAAACAAAAAGAAAAAAGAGCGTATTAACAAAATCATGCGCATGCACTCAAATAAGACCGAGGAAATGGCGGAAATCAGCGCGGGAGACATCGGAGTGATTGTGGGATTCAAAGAGGCTCAGACAGGGGACACAATAAGCGCGGATAATTCAAATATCCTTTTGGAAAACATAAAATTCCAGAGTCCTGTTATATCAATCGCCATCGAGCCTGCTTCCGCAGATGAAGGAGAAAAACTTGTCAAGGCTCTGAAAATACTCTCAAGCGAAGATCCGACCTTTACATGGAAAGAAAACGCCGAAACAGGACAAACCGTTATCAGCGGAATGGGAGAACTTCATTTGGACGTGCTTGTAACGCGGCTAACAAAGGAATTCAAGGTAAATTGCAGGGTTGGAAAACCGGGCGTTTCGTATCGGGAGAGTATCAAAAAAGAGATTACCAAGTCGTACGAATTTTCAAAAATCATTGCAGGAAAAGAAAATACGGCGTCTCTTACCTTACATCTTACTCCGGCGGAAAAAGGGAAAGGAAACTCATACAATGTTACCTGCTCAGTGCGTGAAATTCCTGAAAATATCCTTGATGCGATTGAACACGGCATACAAAATGCGTTCTCCAGCGGAATAAAATTCGGATACGAAGTATGTGATGTGCAAGCGGAAATTACCGATATTGTTTACAATCCGCTCACGGCAACCGAACTCGCTTTCACATCCTGCGCCGCAATGTGCTTTGACGAAGCGGCGAATGAAGCGAATCCTGTTATTATGGAACCTGTTATGGATGTTGTTGTGATTGTTCCGAGCGAATTTACCGGAGAGGCGATTACGTCCGTTACAAGCAGAGGAGGAATCGTCGTCAGCATGGAAAACCGCGGAACGCTCAGTCAGATTAACGCGGAAGCTCCGCTTATCCGGCTTTTCGGATACTCCACCGCTCTCCGCTCAGCCACCCAAGGCAGAGGCGCTTTCAGCATGAGTTTTAACCACTATGCCGAAAAGAGCGAGTAAATTCTTGGCTGTCGACGTGTCCGTATGTTGCGTATTATTTTAAACGCAATGCAAAAGAGCGAGTAAACGCTCACCCTCATAACATCTTTGAGCACAATAAAATAAAAAACCGTCCGAGGTATTCCGCGAGAT
>CAMKAB010000240.1 GCA_946410375.1 uncultured Spirochaetaceae bacterium | reverse complement strand
AATGGGAGTCTAATCCGGAGACTCTTTATGTTGATTCTAATTGCGAAGTGTATGTTTTCTATATTTAATTGAGGTGTTTTAAACACTCGGATATGATAAATGCCGGAATAAATCCGGCATTTATCGTTCTGTTTCAAGTTTTGTTGTTCGGTTTCAAGCAGCATTGTTCGGTTGCAAGCTTGGTTATTTTATCTCAAACTCGCATTGGAGGTTAACCGAACCATTGATTTCAACCATGCCGAGGCGAGCCGGTTATTTTATTTCAAACTCGCATTGGAGATTAACCTGTACATTCACTCCTCCCGAAGGAAGTTCCGTGTTTGCGGAAAGAGCCACGGCTTTCATTGCCATCGCTCCGTTTGCAAACGCATCTTCATTCACGGAACGAGGGTTATAGGTGGAATACGATTCATTGATGAGAATCGGCTTTACAATTTTTGTTCCGGAGCTTTTGCAGTATATTTCCGCTTTTTCCTTCGCATCCGCATAGGCGAGTTCCCGAGCCTTTTGGAGCGCTTCCGTCTTGTCAGAGACATCAAAAGTGAGTGAGTAAACGGAGATACCGGATACTGCGGAGAGGGAGTCTATAAGCGGAGCGAGAACTGAAAGGTCCTTCACCGTAATCTGTAAGGATTGCATTACCCGTTCTCCGATTCTGTTCTGTTTGCCGTCTGTCCAACTGTATTGTGTGGAAATGCTGTAATCGCCTGTTTTTATGCAATCTTCTTCGATTCCGTTCTTTTTGAGAATGCCGAGAATTTGCGCAATTTTCGTATTCGTTTTTTCAAGCGCTTCTCGTGTTGTGTCGGCAAGCTCCGAGACCTGAACGGTGTATTTCGCCATATCCGCTTTCAGTTCTATGCTTGATGAGCCGGAAACGGCTATTTTCGAGACGTTCTTATCTGTAGATGTGTTAATATTTGCGCAGGAAACGCCTAAAAAGAGAACAAGAATACAGGTTCCCAATGCAAAAAGTTTTAGTGATAAGTTCATTTGTAACTCCTTTTTTGTTTTCGATTTTTTGAGAAACCTGCGGAAAGCAGTAAAGCGCGCCCTGCAAGTTTCTCGCATATGTAACATATGTAAAATGTAGTTCAAATGTTTTCGTTTGTATACAAGAAAAGAAAAACAACACGGTAATGACAAAAACGGTTGAAAATAATTTCACTGAGGGATTTGTGCTAATTCCTATCCGGGCAGGAAAAGAAAGGATGGAATGAATTCGTATTTTTCCTGTTTTTTACACTTTAACGATACTTGAAATGAGGTTATACTGGAAAAAACGTTTACGGGCGGCATGCCTCATATGAAGCCGCACATTTATTGGAGCGCAGAGTGGTAGAGTTGATAGTAAAAACCGCAATACAGGTGATTGCGATTACCGTTTTTTTGTATTATTTGTATATTTCCTTTGCAGACAGCAAGGCGTTGGGCTTTGTTAAATTCGCTGTGATTTATCTGGTGATCTATTTTCTGTGTTTTGTTTTTGACCTTTATGTGCTGAGAAGGATTGCGGAAATACTTCTGCTTCCGATTGTGGTTTTCTTTTGTGTGCTGTATCAGCCGGAAATCCGCAGGGCGTTCGCACCCGGAGTGTCGAAAAAAAGAGGTATTTTCAAGCTGGCGAACAGACAGGCGAGTGTGGAAAACATTGACAAAATACTGGATGCCTGCGTACAGCTCAGAGAAGCGAAAAGGGGGGCGCTCATAGTTTTCCCGAGAAGCGCTTCGGTGAAAAATATTATTGAAAGCGGAACGAAACTGGGTGCGTCGCTCTCAAGGGAGTTAATCGTAACTGTATTCAGGTTTGACACGGCTCTTCACGACGGAGCTATGATTATTCAGGGAAGCGAAATCGTGGCCGCAGGGTGCTATCTTCCTCTTTCCGTTCGTCTTGACATAAATCAGGCCTTCGGAACGCGGCATAGGGCGGCTATCGGCATGGCTGAGGAGTCGGATGCGGTTTGTCTTGTGGTGTCCGAGGAAAACGGAGCGATGTCCCTGGCGTACGATGCGAATATGCAGTACGACATCACAGTTCCGGAAATAAAGGAAACTCTGGTTCACTTATTTAATAATTCGGATATAAGACAAAGCATAAAGTATCACTGGTATGACGCTTGACGGACGGAGCGTAGTCTTCGGAAAAGGAATTGAATATGAAGATAAATAAACGATTTTCGATGTTTCTAACCAAATGGAAAATATGCACGCTGTGTTTTCTGTTCGCACTGGCTCTCTATATCGCCGTTTATTTTTCGGGAAGCGCCGAAAGAGAAATCGCAATGCCGCTGGAGGTTATCCTGCCTGAGGGTTTTGAGGCGTCCAGTTTGCTGCCCACGGAGGCGACCGTGGTGATTAAGGGGAGAGAAAAGCAGATTTACATGTTGGATGTGTCCCGTTTGCGGTTGTTTGCGGATTTTTCGCGGGTTGATAAGAAAGGAGTCGCTGCGGTTCCGGTTATGATTGATTATGCGGACATGCTGAACTACGTAAACTTGTCCGATTTATCAATTTTCACAAATCCTGCTATTGTAAAGATATATTTTGAGTAGCGAAATATCGCTGAAGTATCGCTTTAGAGAAGATGTTTTGAACCGATGCTTTTTTTCGGGGTTTTGGAAAGAAAGCGGTTTTAAGGCGTATTTCGCACTTCTGAGAACTTCCATGAGA
>CAMKAB010000239.1 GCA_946410375.1 uncultured Spirochaetaceae bacterium | reverse complement strand
ATAAAGAACAATACCTCGAAATAGAGGGCGAAAATCGACGGCGAAAAAACGCCGCACGGCTTCAAGGCATAAAAAAAAGCGCTTCCGAACTCTTCATTTCGCGAGTTCTTCCGCGCATTAATTATCACTCTTTTATACTTATATAGATTCATAAACGGTCAAATCAGCAAACAACCGGCTAAGCGGTTCGGATTTATTAAAAACAAAATTCCATCCGGAACGACTCAAAGGTCCGCAGCACCGCAGATGCCCCGAACGCCGCAGATGTTCGAACGACATAAATGTCCCAACAACGTAAATGTCCGAACTCCGTAGCCGTCCGAACACCATAAGACATCAGAGCACCGCATTTTACGACTTTTTCGCCCGTTTATTTTCCTTAAATCTTTCAATAGCTTTCGCTTTTGCATGCGCCCCCATCTTTTTAGGTGCCGCTTTCGCCTTTGCTTTTCCGCCGGTTCGCTTAGGTTTACCTGCGACCGTTACGGAGCCTTTTTTTCCTTCCGCTCTCCCGCCGGTTTTTACCTGATGAGCGGATTTCGCGGCCTGCTTTCCACCGGAAAGTTCATCGGATAAATCCTTACTCGGGACCTTCGCATTCTGCCCCAGTTTATGGTTACTGACGCTCCTTTCCCTTTCTCTCAGATCCACCTCAACCGGTATGTGGCTGAATCCCAAATCCCTCCGAATACAGTTTTTAAGATACTGTACGTAAATATCGGGGAAATCCTTCTTTCTGTTAATAAAAAACAGAAATCTTACCGGCTGCGTGGAAATTTGCGTTCCGTAATACACTTTAAAATGTCCGACGCTGCCTCTCGGAGGCTGATACTGCTCGCCCCATCGGGAAAGAGCCGAATTCAAAGCACCTGTTTCCACCCGTTTTTTCAATTCCGAATTCACCAAAATCACCGTATCGAGCATTTTATCTATATTCTTCATTTTTTTAGCAGAAATAAACTGAATCGGTGCGAAATTCAAAATCGGGAACAAAAATCTCACCCTGTCTTCTATCGCATTCTGTTCATTGCCGATGCCTTTCAGAAGATCAATTTTATTGAGAACAATCAGTACGCCCTTACCCCTGCGAACAATCAGACCTGCAATTTTCTTATCCTGTTCGGACAATCCTTCCACCGCATCCACCATAAGCAGAATTACATCAGCTTCATCAATCGTCTTAATAGCCCTGTTTACAGAGTAATACTCGATATCCTCTTCAACCTTGCTCTTACGACGGATTCCTGCGGTGTCCAACACCTCAAAATCAATATTTTTGTATGAAAAACTGCCTTTTATAACATCGCGCGTCGTTCCCGCAACGGGGCTTACTATGGAGAGATCTTCTCCGGTAAGCAAATTTACGAGAGTGCTTTTACCGGTGTTCGGCTTACCGAGAACAGCGATTTTAATACGTAAACTTGAACTTTCAGGCTTCTTTTCCCGCTCTTTTCCGCCGTTTTCCGCGTCTTCAAAAGCGTCCGAGACACCGTCGGCTGCGGTGTAATTCCCGGAAAAATCCGCTTCTTCCCGGGATGAAAAATCGTCATCAGTGAAAAAGTCATCATCCGAAACTTCCGAGTCGGAATCAAACGCTTCCTCCGCTCCGAGACCCTCCTCGTCAAGCGGGACTTCCTCAGCCGATAAATCGTCAAGCCCCAGCATTCCGATAAGAGTTTCTTCCAAATCGTCAATACCGCGTCCGTGGGAAGCGGAAATTCCCACAACGCGCTGGTACCCGTACTGAAAAAAATTCCAAACGAGTTCTTCACGTGAGGGATCATCTATCTTGTTTACTGCAAGCAGAACCTTATCCGAATACGGACGAAGCGTTTTAATCAGCATCTCGTCTTCGGGCGTTACTTCCTTGCAATCCATAAGGAAGATTATCGCATCAGCCTTATCAGGCAAAGAGAGGCTCTTTTCCGATACAAGACGGTCTATTCCTGTTTTTTCAAGCTTCACACCGCCGCTGTCCGTGAGAAAAACCTTGTTCCCCGCAAGAATCCAAGGCTCCGTTACAAGATCCCTCGTAACTCCGGCGGTAGGGTCGGTTATCGCTCTTCTCCGCCCGATAAGACGATTAAACAATGTGCTCTTTCCCGTATTCGGTCTGCCAATAATTACTATGTTCATATTGATATTCTACCATTTTTATACTGAATATTCTACTCTCGGAATAATCCGCAAAATCGAATTATTCCCCGCTATCACTCCGCCTGCGACTTGAAAAACGCCCCGTAAATCGCATTTATCGCTTTTTCGTAGTCGGAATCATCCACCCCGATAATGATATTCATCTCGCTGGACCCCTGATCTATCATTCTGATATTAACATCAGCATCCGCAAGCGCTCCGAAAAGGATCCCTGAAATTCCCTTCTTATACACCATTCCGACTCCCACCACCGCAATAAGCGACAGTCCGTTTTCCACAATCACCGTATCGGGAGATAACTCCTGCTTTATTTCGTCCAATATTTCAGACTTCGCCCTTTTGAATTTCTCCGTTTCCACAACTGCGGTAATCGTATCTATTCCGGTAGGAATATGCTCGAAAGAAATTCCCCGAGAAGCGATTATGTTAAGCAGCTTCGCCACAAAACCCACTTCGTTATTCAGCATAGCCTTTTCAATGAGAATTGTGGAAAAACCTTTCTTTCCTGCGATTCCCGTGATAA
>CAMKAB010000238.1 GCA_946410375.1 uncultured Spirochaetaceae bacterium | reverse complement strand
CGCGTTCCGCACTCCGCTTTCCGCGTTCGGAATCATTTCCGCCTCTGTCTCCGCCAACAAAGGCGCGTCTCTCTTTCTCTCCGCCTGCGTAGCGCTTTCCGCCGTTTTCTCCGGTGCGGCGATGCTCATCATCTCCAAAGCGTCTTTCTCCGCCTTCTCCTGCGAAGCGTCTGGAGAATCGCTCTTCCGGACGTCTGTAGTGGCTTTCCTTTACAACGACCTTCGCAGTCATCGTCTTATCGCCAATCGTTTTCTTATGCAATTTCTCTTCATAGCCGCAAGAGAAGCGCTGGCACACATAATGAACAGTTCCCTCTTCATCAATCACCTTAACCATCGGCCATCCGCAAGACGGACACTTCTTCTCTTCATCGCCCATAAGAGCGGGGTTATACTCGTCCTTATCGTTTAAAACTTCCTTAACAAGCTCGGAAGCGTTTGTCTTAATATCGGAAATGAATCCGTCAGGTTCTTCCTTTCCGCTGGAAATTTTGGAAAGACGCTCTTCCCACAACCCGGTAAGACGCGCGCTCTTAAGCTGCTCAGGCACAAGGCGCACAAGTTCGCGTCCCTTCGCCGTGGGTACCAGATACTTGTCTTTTCGTTCAATGCAGCTGTTCTGAATAAGTTTTTCAATAATATCCGCACGGGTAGCCGGCGTTCCGAGCCCGTTCGCAAGGTGCTTTTTAAGCTCGGTGTCCTCAACCAGGCGTCCCGCATGCTCCATCGCATACAAAAGATCCGCTTCGGTGTAGCGTTCAGGCGGAATAGTATTGTTTTTCTTTAATGCCAAAGACTTTATCTCAAGCTCGGAGCCCTCCGTTAAACTTCTGAGCCCTTCTTCCTTGTCCTCTTCGGTGTCCACGGAAACGGCGCTGCGCCTGCCCACATCGCGAGCCACATCTCTCCAGCCGTCCTCCACAGGAACGGTTAAACGGGCGATAAACCGCTCGCCCTGAACATCCGCTTCAAGCGTGGTTGTTTTGTAATTGTAGTCACCGGAAAGAGTTTCCAGGAAACGGGTTATCACCAGCTCCCAAAGCGCCTTTTCCTTTTCGGTCAATTTTGAAAGATCAACTTTCTGCTCGGTGGGGAGGAGCGCATGGTGATCAGACACTTCCGCATCGTTCACAAGGCGGGACAAATCCTGCCTTATTCCGCTCGTGAGCATCTTATTCACACGATTCGCAAAAGGCGTAGCGGAAAGAGCCGCAAGCCTGTCCGGAATAGTCGGAACAATATCGGCGGTGATGTAACGGCTGTCCGTGCGAGGATATGTAACGATTTTATGCACCTCGTACAACCTCTGGAGCGTATCCAGCGTCTCTTTCGCCGAAAAACCGAGAAGCTTGTTAGCGTCTCTCTGCAACTCGGTAAGGTCGTACGCAAGAGGCGGTTTCTCCGTTTTAGGCACTTCCGTAAGAGTTTTCACCGCGCCTTTCGCCCCTGAGAGCTTATCTTCAAGCGCCTTCGCGGCATCCTCCGAATCAATTCTGATTGTTCCCTCCGGCGAATACCAGGAAGCCTTGAACGAACCGAAATCAGCCTTAATCGTGTAGTAGAACTTACCTGCGAACGCTTCTATTTCATCCTCTCTCTGCGTTATCAGAGAAAGAGTCGGAGTCTGCACGCGACCTGCGGAAAGACGAGCGTCGAAATGAATGCTCATCGCACGAGACACGTTATACCCGATGTACCAGTCCGCATAAGAGCGGCTCTGAGCGGCATTGAACAGGCTGTCGTACTCGGAGGCGTCTTTCAAATTCGCAAATCCCTGCTTGATTGCCATATCCGTCTGGCTGGAAATCCAAAGCCGTTTGCACGGTTTCTTACATTCCGCCTGTCCTAAAATCCAGCGCGCCACAAGTTCGCCTTCGCGCCCCGCATCGGTTGCGATAACAACGCTTTCCACATCTTCTCTGTCAAGAAGGCTTTTTACCGTGTTAAACTGGTCCTGAGTCTTCTCAATCACCATCGTGTCCAGCTTCTCCGGAAGCATGGGCAGGCTTGAAAGCCTCCAGTGTTTATATTTTTCTCCGTAGTGGTCAGGAGGACAAAGGGTTACCAGGTGCCCCAGCGCCCATGTAACGACATAATCCGCGCCCTCGTAGTGAGACGCGTTCTTTCTGCAACCTAATACTCTGGCGAGTTCCTTTGCCACACTCGGTTTTTCCGCTAATACCAAACTTTTCATCTTTTGTCCTTTAAGGTGCTTCTTTAAAATCTCCCGGCTGTTTTACCTTCCGCTCCGTTAATGAAAACGAAAACCCGCGCCATTCATAAAAGCAAAAATCCGCGCCCGAAAAACAACCGTTTTCTTCGCTCAAATATATAGAAATACCGCGAGATTTTCAAGGATTGGAAAAGGGGCGTATTATCAAATTTTGACTTCACGTCAGGCGGTTATGTATCAAAAAAAACTGCCATGCAAAGCTATTCCCGGCCTCACACAGCAGTTATCGGTTTTGTTTTTTTTTGGTTATCAGGTTCACAACCTCTATAACTTTTTTAAGAACGGTTACGTTTTCCGTTAATTAACGAAGTTTTGTTCTTTTTTCAAAATAATCTGCCTTAATAATGTCCTTTGATAAATAAAGATTTATTAATTTAATAACTACTCGGCATCGATAATAATATTTATCTCCAACCTATTTTCCTATGCTTCAAAAATATATATTTTTT
>CAMKAB010000237.1 GCA_946410375.1 uncultured Spirochaetaceae bacterium | reverse complement strand
CCCCCGTCATCAGGAAGAGCAAAATTATAACTTTGCACTAATTCTTTCGTACGTAAAAAATTATGTATACCGGCAGACAAAATCCCGTCCCCGTAGCCATGAATAACGGAGAACTCCTTCATTCCGTACAGAACGCAGGATTCAAGCTGATTATCCATCGCGGAAAGAGCCTCCTCCAGCCGATACCCCCGCAAATCGAGCGTTAATTTCGGCATTTTATTGTTCATTATACCCTCAAAGGCATACGACGAGACCTTCTTCTCCCGTAGCGGAACCGTTAATTCGGACTCCTTAAATGTGAAACGCATGCTTCCTATCGCAACGCGCCACTCTCCGCGTCCCGCTCGTTCAATAACGGTTCCTTCTCTCTTGTAACGCCCGCAAAGGACATCCATACCGGGCTTTATTTCAACATTTTCCGCGCTCCTCTGCATTTCATCATACGCTTCATCCGCAAGACGCTTCTCTTTTTCGTCCAAATCTTTTCTTAATTCTTCCGTAACACCGCTGAGACGCTCTATTTCCGCTTTAACTCGAAGCGTTTTTTCGCGGTTAATCTCTCCCTCTCTGAGCTCTTTTACCGTATTTTCAAGGTTTTTACGCTCTGTTCTCACAAAATCGTTGTACTCAGCGTACAATTCCTCCCGGAGGTTCGCTTCGTAAACATCAAGTTTTCGGGATTTTTCCTCCAGCGCTTTCCGCTCTTTTTCCACCTCTCTCAGTCTGCGCTCAAGTTCAAAGCCTTTTTCCTCCGCCTCTTTCCGCTTTTCTTCAAGTCCGCGAATAATATTGCTGATTTTAACAGCTTCTTTTCCAAGGTACGTTTTAGCGTTATTCACAACTTTTTTCGGCATTCTCATACGGATTGCGGCATCTATTGCATGACTCTCGCCGGAAAGTCCGTTAATAACACGAAATGTCGGTTCGCCGGTTTTTTCGTTAAACTCCATAGAAGCATTAATGATATTATCACTCGCATACGCATACTGCTTAAGGACACCGTAGTGGCTCGTTATAAGGGTAAGCGGAGCCTTTTCCACGCAGTACTCGAGAATCGCGCGACCGAGAGCCGCACCTTCCGCAGGATCCGTTCCGCTCCCGAGCTCATCCAAAATCACCAGCGAATTATCAGTGATATGCTTTAAAATGTAACTCGTTTCTTTCATATGTGCGCTGAAAGTGGAAAGCCCGTTCTCAATGCTCTGTTCGTCGCCGATGTCGGTAAATACCTTATCAAACAAACTCATGGACGTGCCTTCCGATGCCGGAACGTACCCGCATATTTGATTTATCAGAACAAACAAACCGGCTGTTTTAATGGTAACCGTTTTACCGCCGGCGTTCGGGCCGGTGAAAACAACCGCCTTAATATCTTTTGCAACCGAAATATCAACAGGAACACAAAAATCTTTGAGCAAAGGGTGACGCGCCTCTATCAGGTTCAGCTTGTATTCATCGGAAAAACCCACCTTAGAACACTGCCTATGCTCCACCCACGAAGCAAAACCGTAAAGAAAATCCGCCTCCGCAACTTCGCGGTGCAATTTTTCCAATTCTTCTTCGGCGCTTCTCACACGGCCGGTAAGATAAGCGAAAAGCCTATGCTTTTCTATCTCCACTTCCTGCCAGGCAAGTTCGACCTCGTTGTTAATACGGGTAAGCGCATACGGCTCCATAAACACCGTAGAACCCGTACCCGAAACGCTTTGCACAAAACCTTGAATAACGCTGTGAGATTCTCTTTTTACGGGAAGAACCAGTCTTCCGTCTCTCAAAACCGGTGTATCCCCGTTCATCACGGACATATTAGCACTCATCAGGGACGCCGCAACACCGGCTCTTTCCGCTCTTTTGCTCTCCGCTTTTTTTATAAGATTTTGAATTGTCGGATAAGTTTCCTTTACATCCCCGTTGTCGGAAAGAATCTTAAAAACCTCGTCTGCAAGGTCGCTCAACGCCTTTGCCACAGGCGGAAGAATATCGCTGAGAGTTCTGCAAAATGAAGTCTCTTTCGGCTCGCATTCCGCTTCCGCATCGCTTAAGAAACGTTGCGATGCCATCTTTTCTGATTGAGAAGCCTGCAAGAGTCCGGCGTTTTCAGTTTTTTCGGAAAGTTCAAGCGGATTTTGCATATCTACGGGCAACATCTCAATAACGCGTCTCAAAACAAGAGCGCTTCTCACAAAACAGCCGATGTCATACAAAGAGACACCTTCAAGCGGAGCAGTGGGATTCGATTTCAAAGCTTCAAAACTCGAACCTATATCTGGAAAAGCCTCCGCGTACAAAGACTTATACTTCGCTTCTTCTTTCGCTTTCAGCATAGACTCGACCAAATACTGCCGCTCCGAATATTTAGCCTTGCCTGCCACGGGAATGGAGCGCCGGATTTTCTCCGCTCCGCTTCTTGACAACGCAAAAGACGACACCTCCGAGAGTACTTTATCCAATTCTAAATCAAACGCAACCTTACTAAACAAAACATCTCCCCGGAGCCCCGCTTTACGTATTCCTGTTTTACGCCCACAAAGCGTTCCATACAATAGAAGCCCCGCTCAAAGACCGCTTAATAAACCTCTGTTTTAAGAAGTCCTTAATAACAAGGCGGCCCTGTCAAAATCCGCTTCAATTACATCCGCTCCCATGAAGCCCTTCACGCTTTCAAGAGTAAACAAATTTCGCGGACCTTGCAATG
>CAMKAB010000236.1 GCA_946410375.1 uncultured Spirochaetaceae bacterium | reverse complement strand
CTCCGCGGAAAACAAAAAAACCATTACGTTAAGTTTAACCGTCCGCACCGAAAAATCGGCCCGGTCGTTTATTCTTTCAGTAATGGTCCGAAAAATAAAACAGATCTGTAAAAAAAACAGCGCTTTCCTCACATCCCGAACACAACGATTTCGGGGATGGATAAAAGCGCCGCATAACCGCTACCGTAATACAAACAACTTAGCGGATCTCGAGAAACCGAAAGTCCTCGGGGAACACAATCCGTTACTGTACCGTGAAAACAACGTCTTCCGTTAAGAGAACGCCTTCTCCGTCGCTCACAGTGAGCGTGCCTTTAAGGGAAGTTCCAGGAGCCGCCTTTGTGATAACCTTAAAGCGAGCCTCAACATCGTCCGCACAAGGAAGGACACGGCAGTGCAAAGGATCCGTCAGTGTGACAAAAAGCGGATCATCGCTCTCAAACTTTATCTCAACATTTCTGAGATTTTCGGAACCTGTATTCTTCAACTCAGCCTTAACCCATGTCTGCTTTCCCTGAGGAAGAGTCAGCCCCTCGGCTCCTCTGACGGAAGCACCTGCAAAGGTTAAATGACGACCTTCCCTGATATCAGGATTAGGAGCGAATACGGCATACAACGTCATATCTTTAACAGGCATTTTAATTTTATCGTCCGCTTTATAAGCAACATCTCCGCCCTCCGTTAAACTCCACCCCTGGAAAAGAAGTCTTCCGTTCGGACCGTCAATAGCCGGAATGGAAACCTCAGTGCCAGGATTAGCGGTAAATGAACTTGAATAACTGAAATTTTCGGAAGAGCTTACAAATCTCAACACAGGACAATAGTAATCGCTGTTCACATACAACCAGTTCGCATTCTCATAATCGGAATCGGATAAAGAAGCGGCGATTTTTTCCGTGCGTTCGCGGGTAAGCTCGGGAACATCTGACTCTAAATTCCGAAGTTCCTCCTTCGCTTTCTTGTATGCCACGGCATCATCTTTATCATAAGCCATTTCCATCTTCGCAATAAGCGTCTCATACTTATCGGAGAAATCCTTCAATTCACCCATGAACGCCTCAATCTCCGCATTTTCCTGAGCTTTTTCAGCAGGAGCGGCAGACTCCGCTTTCTTTAATTCATCCCCTGCTGCAACATTCGCGTTCTTTTCCGCCTGCGCCTTTTCGCTCACATCGGAAGACCCGGCCGCGGAAGCCTGGGTGTTTTCAGGAACCAAAACCTCCGTGCGCTGAGAATCCTCTGTCTTCCCTGCGCTTTCGGATACAGTCGCATCCGATGTTTCAACTGCGACAGAAACTTCTTCCGCATTCGCATTATCTTTTTCTTTTCCGCCTTTTGCAAAAACGGATGTACATGCCAAAAGTAAAATCAACAAAGCAATGATAGTTTTCTTAAAAATCGTATTTTTCATATCTTTCACCTCTCTTTCACCTCGTGATTAAAATTTAATCAAAAAAAGGCAAAAGTGCAAAAAAAGGCAGTCATCTCCACAAAAACGACACATTACACACCTGCGAAGCGATAAACGCGCCGAAGTGGTTCAAGGTTTAAGATTTTCTCGCTTTCGGAGGTAAGCGCCAAACACGCCGAAGTGATTCGAGGTTTAATATTCTTCACCTTAAAAGGCAAGCACCAAACGCGCCGGAATAGTTCGGAATTTAATATTTTTTCACCTTCGGAGGTATATATGAATAGACATACAAAAAAATCGCAAAATAAGGCAAGGAGAAAAACATGGCGCGCCAATCGGATATAGCCGAAATCATTCGCAAAACCGCATCGGAAAAATTCAAAATCAAAGCAGTTAAACCGTTTCAGCTGCTCGTAATGCAAAGAATACTTGAACAGGAATGCATTGCACCCGCAGACATATCCCCCGACAAACGCATCTCCGAATATCCTTCGGCAGATTTCGCGCAATGCAATTCCAATCAAAAAGACACAACTCGCGAAACACCCGCTCGAAGCGGATCCGTTCTTAAAGAAAACGCTCCCGAAAAACGGGATCAAATAGTAATTCTTCCCACAGGAACTGGAAAAAGCCTTTGTTTTCTGCTCCCCGCATCAATTCTTTCAGGAATAACCGTTATCGTGTATCCGCTTCTCGCCCTGATGAACGACCAAATATCAAAACTCGAAAAATCAGGGGTCCCTTGCGCATGCCTCCGCGGAGGTCAAACAAAAGAGACCAGAGAAGCCGTGTTCAAAGCACTGGATAAGGGTGTTAAAATTCTCATAACCAACCCTGAAACTCTCAATCAGGAAAAAATTCTGCGTCGCCTTAAAAAATACCGCTTTGAACTTCTAGTAGCGGATGAGGCGCACGTCATTGCCGAATGGGGCGAATCTTTCCGACCGGCGTATTTACAACTCAAAAAAGCGGTGAGCGAACTGAAACCCAACCAAACAGTTGCGTTCACAGCAACCGCTTCGGAGTCTACCGTAAACAAAATAAAAGAATGCCTCAGCCTTTCAAATCCCGTTGTCGTACGCGGAGATGCGGACAGGGAAAACATCGCTTACTACGCTTACCCCGCATATTCCAAAATCGAGGGAATACGCCAAATTCTCTCTTTTTGCGAAAGACCTGCAATCGTTTTTTGCGACACTCGGGTAAGCACGCTGATTTTTTGCAGAAAAGCGCTCAGAGAATTAAAGAACTCCTTTACGGCGGATACGAGAAACCGACACGCAGCCCCGAATAAAGCGGCTCAAAACAA
>CAMKAB010000235.1 GCA_946410375.1 uncultured Spirochaetaceae bacterium | reverse complement strand
CTGAACTTCTCCGCTCGCATAGCCTGTTGCATTGTTATAGACAAAGGAAAGAGCATTCGCATTCAGACTCTTCACCGTTATCAGCTTATCGCTCAGGTCTTTTATTCCGACGCATACATACCTTTTTTCCTCTATGTTGAGCGCAACGAGCACAACATCCAATGCAAGACTGTTATACGTCGCCCAAAGGTCGCTGAAACCTCCTTCCGCCTCATCAAAAAAATACTTATATGCGATAAAAGGCGTACCGGACTCGTTTTCGTAAGACGAGAGTTCAATAAACGGAAGAGAGCCCTCTTCCATGAAATTCACCACTTTCTGCTTGTTTTTATCCGACAATGAATCAGAAAGAGGAACGGGAGCATCAAAATAAAAATCGCCCGAATAAAAGCGTTCCGCACTTTTTGAAGCGGAGAGATACCATAATGTTTTTCTATTCTCCGTTGTGGACGGAATGTATTTCGCCCTGAAAATCCATCCTGTTTCATCTCCTTCCCTGATTGAAATATCGTTCTCAATCCGTTTCTCGCTCCCGTCCGCAGCGTCTACGAGAACCATTTCAAGTCCTTCGAGCCGCCCGCCGACCATAATGCGCCATTTTTGCCTGTACGTATTCACATCGTCTTCAGCGTATTTTACGTACATATAACAATGAAGATTATGCTCCGTAAGGAGCTCCTGATGTGTGAAAACCGTATTATTGCGCGGTATTATGGTAAATGTTCCCGCCGCTCCGTCCACTTCCGCCTTAAAGAGCGTTTTATCTCCGAAGGTCCTGTAAAAAGAGGAATTTCTCAGCCAGTGAATATCCTCACTCTTATTCTGTTTCGCCTTAAAATACGGACTTTTCACCGCGTCGTTCTCCGCTTCCGGAGACCAATCTTCAAAATCAAACGAAAAGTCGATAATTCTGTTTTCAAGCGGCGACACGGAATCTATTTTAAACGTGTACCTTTTATCGGGTTCGGAAGAAGGATTTTTCACGAGGGAAATGTACTCCTCTTTCTTTTCCTCTTCATTCAAAAGGCGAAGACGCGTTTTTGAAACATCTTTTAAAATAACGTTCACGCTAAGGTTTGCATTTGAACCTTCAACTTCTATTAAAAGCCCTGCTTCCGCACCGTCAAGCGCCTTGCACACAAGAGTAAACGTATTATCGTAAAACTCCCTCACGCTTACAGAATCAGAATCTTTACGGACGTTTATCTCGTTTATTTTAATATTTTTTTGCGAAGCGTCCTCTACTGTAAACAAATATTCAGCTCCCGACACAAGAGTCAATTCCTTTGTAAAACGCGTTATCACCCCTGAAACCATTCCGTCTTCATAGTCCAGTTCCTCATTCATAAAGGACGAATCCAAACGATACGACGCAACGATATCGGTTATTTCGGACTTACAGTTTATTATAAACACCTTATCGAGTTCCCCGCTCACCTCGCTCTGCGCTTTCACGGTGTAAAGTCCGAGGCGTGTCATAAGAGAGCAAGGTACGGAAAAACTGTTTGAAGATACATTATAAATCTTTATGTCATCAGAACTAAACGTCCATTTGTAATTACACTCCTCGTCTCCGGCCAAGTGTTTTAACTCGACATGGAAACTGTCTTTTGATACATCTGAAATATCTCTGTTGTAATCCACCTGATACACGCTTCCCCGACTTTCCGTTTTCACTCCGTTAAAAGAAACGCATAAAACGGAAACATCCGGCTTTACGTTTTTCTGATTCACGGCGGCATCCTCGCTCTCGTCCGAAAAAAGCTCGCAAGATGAAATCAAAAACGAAAAGAGGCAAATCACGACCGTGAATAAAAGCTGCATTATCCTAAATTGTTTCTTCATAGAGACATCCTTTTTCACTCATTCAAAGTCATAAACAGGGAAAACGATCAAAGTTTCATGTTCATTTTACGGATTCTTCAAAGCTGAAACCGCTTCGGGCCGCCGCAGAAAGGCAAAGCGAAACATGCGCTTTATCGCAGAAACCCCTCCGGAGCAAAAGCCCGAATGCACTCAGAACGGAAACGCGCAGTACGAACCCTTTGTATCTGATGAACGACCAAATATCAAAACTCGGAAAATCAGCTCAGAACGGAAACGCGCAGTACGAACCCTTTGTATTGCACACATCGGAGCCGTTCCGCCAATCGCCGTACATCGCCCTTTGCGGCCACACGGAAGAAATATACCCCTTCTTGTGCTGGCTCGCCTTGATACCGTACGTACCCGAATGACAATCAAACTCTTCCACAATCGCTTTATCCGTTTTACGAACCGGTCCGTCATTCACGGAAAATTGCACAACCGCATTCTCCGCAGTAGGCATCACCTTGTATTTGTAACTGTAAGATGAAGAATACCAGAGAACTTTCCAGTTTTTTGTTCGCGAACCGGTAATAAACGCATACGGAGAAGGCAAACGCGAAATCGTCCCCGTTTCACTGCAAACCGTTTCCCCTTTCTGCCATGTTCCGAGCATGGGTATGCACTTAACCGAAATTGTCTTTTCAGTACCCTCATCACCGGCGTTAAATAAATCCACAACAATAACGGGGTCGGTTAAATCCTCAATCCACACCGAATTATTGATGGAGTACGATATTCTGCAATATCGCCCCGAATAATCCTTTACGTTGTATATGACAGCCACTCTTTTTTCCAGATCCCCGTATTCTTCCTGCACCTTGTCCGACATATCAGTTTTCGGAACCGCAGTCA
>CAMKAB010000234.1 GCA_946410375.1 uncultured Spirochaetaceae bacterium | reverse complement strand
CCTTCTCTTTCCGTTCTTTTTTCAACGACCGAGCCTTTTTTCGCTTTCTGATAAAAACACAAACAAGAACAACAACCGCAACCCAGAAAACAATCCCCAAAATATGAGAAAAGAACCAGATTATGAAATTCGCCACGGAATCCGTAAAGTTGTTAAAACCTCTCTTTATAGCCTTTACAAGCTTCTGTCCATAGGTAAGCGGCTTTTCCGGCACCGGAGGTTCAAGCCTTTCGACCTCCTGCAAATTCAGCCTGATTGTAGAAAATCCGATAAGCGAATCGTACTTAACTTTCTTTGAAGAATACCTGTCCAACTCGCTCTCGCAATCGGACAACGCATTTTCCAGACTGATAATATCCTTCATATCTTTTGCCGATGCAAGCAGGGTAATCAATCTTTCATGCTTGGTATTAAGAGTCTTCAAGTGCTGCTCGATATCCGCATAAGAAAGGCTCACATCCTCAACAGACTGCTCAATGTTCACAAGATGGCTCGTCTCACCGATTCTGTTTACAAATTCGGCATATTTTTCAGACGGTATTCTTATGGTGTAATTACCGTACGGATGCGTTTTGTCGTCCATTGAACCGTTGTATTTATACGCGCTCTCAAAATAGCCCCCGTATCCGTTTATCAAATCGCAAAGAGCGTTATACGTGTCGTCGAAAACAAGCGTCTGAACACTGATATTCGCACGATAAATCAGTTTTACATTCAGATCACGGATATTATCATTCAAAAGCGCAGAACCGTTTCCGGAATCGTTCGCCGTTCCCATGGCCTTCGCGCTTCCCGCATAGGACACCTTTTTCACCGTTTTCATGCTCTGAGGCGAGAGAGCCGCTTCAGCAGGAGCCATATCCATTTGATACACCTCAGGCTCCGCATAGTCTCTGTCGTAATACTCTTCGTCCTGAGCAGTCTCATACCGATATTCCCCGCTCACCGATGCTTTTGAACCGCTTTTACCGCAAGACACGAACAAAACACTTAAAACAAGCAGTAAAACCGCAACAAAACCGATTTTTCTCTTCATATAAGCTCCTTTTTCCGCATTGTTTCCAAAATCGGCAGAAAAACCCCATCCTCAAAATTGCGCTTTCTCAAACGCACCTGAGTTTCCGCGCCGCCTCGCAAAAACATTCGAAGTTTTCCGCACCGAAACACGTAAACATTCCGCAGTTTTTCACGCCGGGTTTCCGCGCCGCCTCGCAAAAACAGCACAAAAACTTTCGTTAAACGCCATTTCGGAAACCGCATAATCATTCTTAAAAATAAAAAACGAGGATTTCGGAAGAACCGAAATCCTCGTTCAGAATAAAAGAATGTATTATGACAAAAAAGCAAAATGCGTCAATCTACACAATACTTCAAATTAACCTTTATAATTCGCCTCATACTCTTTCAGGAACTTTACAAGAGCCTCAACACCTTCTTTAGGCATTGCGTTGTATGCGCTGCAACGCAGACCTCCCACGCTCTTATGGCCTTTCAGGTTGTCATAACCCGCTTTCTTCGTGGCGGCAACGACCTCGGCATCAAGCTCCGCACTCTCCGTTACAAACGGAATATTCATAAGAGATCTGTCGCACGCTCTCACCGTTCCCTTGAACATCCTGGAAGAATCCAGGAAATCGTAGAAAACCTTCGCCTTTTCCTTGTTAATCTCGTACATCTTATCAAGACCGCCGATTGTATCCTTCAAATACTTGAACACCTTTCCGCAGCAGTAAATCGCCCAACAGTTCGGAGTATTGTACATAGAACCGTTATCGGCATGCGTCTTATACTGCAAGTAAATCGGAAGATCCGTTAAATCATCTCTGATTAAATCCTCTCTGATGATGACAACAACCATACCGGCAGGACCGACATTCTTCTGCACTCCGGCGTAAATCAAACCATAATCTGAAACGTTACAAGGCTTTGAAAGGAACATCGAGGACTGGTCGGACACCAAGATATGCCCCTTTGTGTTCGGCAACTTATTCCATGTGCAACCGTGGATCGTCTCATTCTCGCAAATGTAAACATAATCCGCATCCTCCGGGATGTCCAAGTCGGAACAGTCCGGGATATATGTGTAATTCTTGTCCTTAGAGGAAGCCGCCACGATAACCTCTCCGACCTTTTTCGCCTCTTTGATAGCCTTATTCGACCATGCACCGGTTTCAATATAAACCGCTTTCCTGTTTTTCATGAGGTTCATCGGAATCATTGAGAACTGAAGCGTAGCCCCGCCCTGAATGAACAAAACCTTGTAGTTGTCGGGAATACCCATAAGATCTCTCAGATCTTTCTCTGCATCATCGATTATCTGCTGATACACTTTTGATCTGTGGCTCATTTCCATAACACACATACCGCTTCCGCGATAGTTCATCATCTCGTCTCTGATTTCCTCTAATACCGGTTCCGGCATCATTGCAGGACCTGCGGAAAAGTTAAATGTACGTCCGTATTTCATACACACACCCCTGTTCTACGTTTTTTTTTACGGGATTACTCAAAAGATGCATTCAAAATCTGCGGTACTCCCTGCTTTAAGAGTAAACCCGGTTGCAACAAAATGCAACAAAAACTATCAAAATTATTTTTCCGGGTTTGCGATTCTCCGCACGACTTCTCCCGTCCCGTTTACACACCGCCTTTCGGATATTTTCACACATTGCTTTCTGAGTATTTCGCGCGAAGGTTTCACTTCCCGCCCTGCAACGCCCTG
>CAMKAB010000233.1 GCA_946410375.1 uncultured Spirochaetaceae bacterium | reverse complement strand
CAAAGACATCTCACTCTTCTCCCAGGTTAGGTACGTCCTGATTCAAAATGATTTTCATAATGAAAGCTCCTTATTTTATTCAAAAAACCGCCTTATCCGACCGCATACGCAAACAGTTCGCAGTTACAAGCCTCTTCGCTTATGCAATTTCATTCGCACCGGCGAATCGATTCGCAAATGTAAAACGATTCGCACTTGCAAGCCTCTTCGCTTACGCAATTTCATTCGCACCGGCGAATCGATTCGCAAATGTAAAACGATTCGCACCTGCAAGCCCTTCGCTTACGCAAAAACCGGATTTCAAACAGTTCCCGTTATATTTTTTCTTCTGAACTTCAGCCATATTTCAGAAACGCTCAGCAATATCAGCATCACAAACACAAACGCATTTACAAGAGGAATCAGCATTGCAATTATGACAATAGAGAACATCTTCCCCGCCGTAAACTTCGGATTTCTTTGTCTCATAAAGAAAAACAAAATTGAAATACCGGTTAGAATATAATGCAGACAAAAACCGAGCGCCACGTTCAGCAAAACCGCCTTGACAAAAGCCGGCACAGCCTGAACAAACGCCGAAACACCAGTCAGAACCCACAACCCGACAAACACAAACAGATACCTGTCCGGCATCTTAATCAGCGAGAAATTTCTCTGCCATTTCTCATCTCTTTTGTGGATAATGAATTCCGACACTAAAATCTGAAAAGAACTAAAAATTATTCCGAAAGGAACAACAGTAAGCATAACCAAGGTAAAAACAACTTCCGCAAGCCCCGTGGCGCCTTCTTCACCCCTGAAAACAACAAAGATCTGCCTGTATGTCTCGATTATCCGGGCAATTTGATTCTGCGTTGCAAACACATTATACCAAACGACGAACCCCGCTCCGATAATCATGCACGCGAGCGAACTGAAAATCAGCTTTCTCATCACATTATTTGAATAATTTTTCAGAGAAACCCAGACAAGAACACCCGCAATCACCATAACGGTGTACACAAGACTTACGAAAACAATTCCGAGATTTTCCGGTTTCCCGATAACGGAACGCAAATCAAAAAGCTTCCATCCCAAAACAACAATACCCGCTCCGAGAAAATAAAGAAATGCGTTTCTCGCACTCTTAATACTCACTGATATTGTGAGCATCGGAATGAAGAAAATAAAAATGCTGAAACCGGAATGAGATAAGAAAACGCTTATCACCGCCATAAGGGCAAAATAAAGAGTCAGTCTTCTGTTATCATTTTCTCCGTAAGCATTATTATCACTCATACGTCTGCTTATTTTTCCAAACCCGAAACACCTCGGACCCGATTTCCCGAAAGATAAAGATAAATCAAAGATCTTTCTTTCGGCACTCGCTGTCCGACTTTTTTTACCAGAATTACCACTTACCGGCTTTCGACATGATTTTTCCCTCGATATTCCGTTAGAACAAAAAATAACCGGGAAAAACGTATCACAAACCGGTCAAGTTCTTTTCAAACCACCGGATTACTGCTTATCAAAAGGCAGATATGCCAAGACTCTCGCTCTCTTTATCTCACGAGCAAGCGCTCTCTGATGTTTTGCACACGTACCGGTAATGCGACTCGGAAGAATCTTTCCGCGCTCGGTGATGCATTTTTTGAGATCCTCAACATTTTTATAATCCGGCTCTGTCTTCTTTGAGCAGAACTTGCATACTTTCTTTCTGAAAACAGTGTTTTTCTTCAAACCCATCTTCTTATCTCTGAAAGAACCTGTATTTTCATTTAACATTTCATTATCTTCGTGCATTTTTTTCTCCTAAATTTTATCAATGCTCAGATCGCACTAATCGAGTACGACCGTATTAAAAAGGAATACTGGAATCATCAGGCAACCCGTCCTCAAAAGTCTCGGGACCGGACCCCATACCGTCGTAATCATCCTGGAAATCCGAAGACTTCCCATGCAAAGAAGACGCCGACGAGAAAGAAGAACTCTGAGATCCCTGCTCGAAAGTTCTGCCTCCCATACCCTGATTTCCCGAACGATAAGAAGACCCTGAGCCGCCGTTCGAACCACCGCCCGGCGCAGGAGAACCGTTTCCGTTGGAAGAAGACAAAAGCTGCACGTTATTTGCAACAATTTCCACTTTGGAGCGGGTCTGACCGTCCTGCTCCCATCTGTCCTGTCTTAACTCTCCCTCTATTGAAACCTGACGTCCCTTTGTGAGATACGGGCGGATTCCCTCGGAAGCTCTCCAGTAGGTAATATCAAAATAATTCACCTCGTCAACCCACGTCTCACCGGATTTTCTTCTTCTGTTCACCGCAATAGAAAAACGGCACACAGACGTTCCGTTTGATGTTGATCTGACCTCACAGTCTCTTGTAAGACGTCCGACAAGCACCACTACATTTAAGTCGTTAGCCATAATATTCCCTTTTATTCTATTTTTCCCGTTTTACAGACTTTATTTTATAATGGATTATAATGACTTTATAATCTCACTTCGCAATAAACAGAAACTTCAAAATTGCAGAATCCAACAGGAATTCCTTACTGATCCTGTTCACAACATCCGCGTCAGCAGCAAGCTCATAGTAATAATAATGACCTTTTGTCTGCTTCTTAATCGGATAAGCAAGATTTCTAACTCCTAAATCGTCTGTCTTGCCAACTTCAACCTTTGACGCTTCAAACCGGCTCTTTACCAATTCAAGCCCTTTGCCTGTCATCTCTTCCGAAGCATTGAAAAT
>CAMKAB010000232.1 GCA_946410375.1 uncultured Spirochaetaceae bacterium | reverse complement strand
AGTCGGGACTTATCAGCGGGGCGGAGTTCCGGCTTCCGTTTTCGGAGTAAAAGAAACCCTCTGTTGTTTTCCTTGAGAATGCTATTTGCGCGTTTTCTTTCAGAATATTCAGGGCGGTTTCGTTTGAAGCTGAGCCTTTCAGGGCTGTTTCGTTTGAAAGAGAGTCTTTCGGATTGTTCAGTTCGTTTAAAATGGCGCGATAGTACCGGGCGGTGCTGTATGTGAATTCGGGCCCCTTCATTCTCCCTTCGATTTTAAAACTGTCTATTCCGATTTTAGCATAGTCTAAAATGCGTTCTCCGAGGGCTAAATCGTCCATAGAGAAGCACCATGACTTTGAAAAAGGATTTTTTAGCGAATGTTTGCCGTTCTTTGAAGTATTTTTAGAATTGTTTTCCGCGTCTTGAACATCGCGAATATCACTCAAAGAAAACCAGGTTCTGCAAATTTGCGCGCACGAGCCGCAGTTTGCGCTTCTTCCCGTGAGGTGTTCGCTTGCCATGCAAAGACCTGAAAACCCGTAGCACATAGCTCCGTGGATAAAAACCTTGATTTCAATATCGGGACAGGCTTCCCGTATCCTCTTTATTTCGTTAAAGGAGAGTTCACGGGCTAAAACAATCCTGCTGAAACCGGATTTTTGCAGTGTCTTTACTCCCTCTTCATTATAAACGGCAAGTTGGGTTGAAGCGTGAAGGGGAAGATCGGGAAAGTTTTCCCTGATGATTTCAGAGACTCCCATGTCCTGAATGATGATCCCGTGGCAACCGGTGTAATTTATTTGTTTTAAAAGAGTTAAGAGTTCGGGAATATCGGTGTCCCTTAAAAGGGTGTTGATGGTGATGTAAAATTTTTTATCGTTTTCATAGCAGTAACGGGAGATTTTTCTCAGATCTTCAAATGAGAAATTCACCGCTCCCGCACGGGCGGAGAACGCTTTCATTCCGAAATAAACAGAATCCGCACCGCCTTTGAACGCATACAGGGCGCATTGAAGAGATCCCGCAGGCAGGGATAACTCAGGGGTTTTCAGTTTTTTCTTTGCAACGGGTTTTTCTTCGGATAAGGTTACCGGCACAGTAAATCTCCTAAAATCAGTTTGTCATCATCGGTTAAAATAAGGGAACTCGCAAGGGTTGAAGCCCTTTTAAGATTGTTTTTGTACGTGGCAAGGTTGCTTTTTTCCGGCAGAACCTGAAATCGGATAACATCCCGTATGCACGGCGCGAAAGTGATTTCTTTGTCGGTTTGAGACTTTAAAAAGGTGAGAATCTCTTCTGCTGCGACGGGATTCGCAAAGCAGATTCCGCCGAATACCACGGAGTCTATGTCCGAGTTTTGACTGAATGCTTCTGCGAGTTTTTCCTTGTCTATAAAAGAAAGAGCCGTTTTGAAGAGCAACGGGTGGTTCCCGGTTGCCTGAGTGTCGGCGTAGGAGTCCAAGGATTCGACAGGCTTAAATGTGCTATCGGGAAAAACCGCCGTAGGGAACGGAGAACCGCAGAAAACGGGATCGAACAGGACAAGATTGTCAATCAGGCTGTTTAAAATCTGACCCCCGAAGAGATCTTTGGAAATTCCGCCGAGGAAGGAAGCGCTCTTGCCGGATGCCGCCGTTTTAATCGCCGTTTGCAACGCAAAACCTGAGGGAATGCTGACCGAGTTTTTATCTATAATTATCGCATCACCGATTGAAACAACCATAATCCATAGTATATCATAGAATGGATTTAGCACAATAATGTGCTGTAAAAGTTTAGAAAAAAACAAGGAAAATAAAGTGGAAGAAATCAAAGAGGAAGAGTCGAAGAATTTGAATTTCATAGAGAAGATTATTGAAGATGATCTCGCTTCAGGCAGGGTTCCGGACGGTAAGATTGTTACTCGTTTCCCGCCTGAGCCGAACGGTTATCTGCATATCGGACATATTAAGAGCATTTGCTTGAATTTCGGACTTGCGGAGAAATACGGCGGAGTGTGTCATCTTCGTTTAGACGATACGAATCCCGAAAAAGAGGACGTGGAGTATATCAATTCGATTAAGGACGATATACGTTGGCTCGGTTTCGATTGGGGAAAGAACGAGTTTTACGCCTCCGATTACTACGAAAAACTGTATGAAATCGCCGTTAATCTGATTAAAGAGGGAAAAGCGTATGTGGATAGTCAGAGTGCGGAAGAGGTGCGGAAAAACCGCGGAACACTCACCGAACCGGGGGTGAACAGTCCCGACAGGGATCGTCCGATAGAGGAAAATCTTCGTTTGTTTACCGAAATGGCTGAAGGAAAACATCCCGAGGGTTCTCTTTTGCTTCGTGCGAAGCTTGACATGGCATCTCCCAATATCAATATGAGAGACCCTGCTCTTTACCGTATAAAATTCGCTGAACATCCGAGAACAGGAAACCGCTGGTGCGTGTATCCGATGTATGATTTTACGCACCCGATAAGCGATGCGATAGAGGGGATTACTCACTCTATTTGCACTTTGGAGTTTGAGGATCACCGTCCCGCATACGACTGGGCGTGCAGCATAGACGGAATAGAGCATACTCCTCACCAGTACGAGTTCGCACGGCTTAATATAAACTACCTTGTTATGAGCAAACGCAAACTTTTGTATCTCGTAAAAGAGGGAATTGTTTCGGGATGGGACGACCCGAGAATGCCGACTGTGAGCGGTATTCGCCGACGCGGTTATTCTCCCGAGTCAATGAAGGATTTTGTGGCGAGAG
>CAMKAB010000231.1 GCA_946410375.1 uncultured Spirochaetaceae bacterium | reverse complement strand
CCTCGTCCTTCGCCGCGCCGCAGACCGCACTTGAAATCTAACCTGTTCCATTAAACTTTAACACATCATGGGCAAATTTACAGCTTTTAAGTATACTTCAAACATAAACTGGCTAACAACATTTATGAAATTTCCGACGCAGACATTTTCAGTATACTTCAAAGAACAATTACACAAGACTTTTTGTGAACATCTACCCTGTTCAAAATTCTTTTGTCAAGTCGATTCAGCAGCCCCCTCCTGAGCCTGTACGTGCTATACTGCTTCATAATTCCCAAATAGGAATTCACGCTGTCTCTTAAATGCCTTAATTCATTTACACGCAGCTTACGCTCCTTGGAAATCCGATTAAACATCAAAACTTTCCGAGCGGAGTTTGCAATTATTCTCCTTGACATATTTATGTGGTAAGGATTCCAAGGCTTGTTCCTTTGCCTATTCTGCACGAATAAGCGTCGAATATCAAAAATTTTTCTATGACCGGGTTTATTGTATTCACAAGAAGGTGATGCACAATCCTGTCTCTGAATCCGGCAGCAAAAACCTCCCTTTTGACCGGTCTGTCAACAATGAATACGGAGGATTTGCCTACCTTGTAAGTGCCGCTGTTAATCTCTTCAAGCAGTGAAATAAGGTTTTCTTCCATGTTTATTTCAAATGAAACCGCTTCCCTTGAATTTCTCTTATGCCGTCTGCAGTCGTAATAAGCTCTGAATATTTCTTCCACCGTAAAAACATCTTGATTTAAACCAAACACAAATCTTTCCTATACGTACTCCAACAAATCCTTAAACACATAGAATTGTACAAACCATCTTGTTTCCTAAAACTAATATCTTTAAACAAAAGAGCCTTCCCAAATCATAAATGACAGGGAAAGCTCACAGGCTAGTCTGAAATCCCGCACAGGACGTACATAGTTATTGTTGTTCCGGTTGTTGTTGTTCTGCCGACCGTTGCCGAAATTCTGGTACCACGCATTGTTGTTGCTGTTCTCACTGCCGGACCAGTACCAGGCATCTTGGTGGAAATTTCCTACGCCTTTCTCTTTCAAATTCTCGTACATCAAATTCAACTCATCAAGGCTCGGCAGAAACCAGTCCGAATAGCCACCCCCGGCATACATCACGCACGCCATAGCGGCATTATCTTTTCTTTTATTGCTTGCATTGTTCACTATTATATTGGTATTATTCCGTCCTTCTCCAATTCCTGTCTTTGTTCCGAAACTTCCGTCATCTCCCCAAGCATACGTTTCTGGCAAATCCTCAGGTGCCGCTTCCAAGTATCTCCATCCGCACTCGACTGACCTCAACCTGTCTTTGTTTCCGCTTGTATTATCCGCATCGCAATCGTAGAATATATACCCTCCGACGGGGCCTTTTGCTCCGTACCCTGTTTTCCTTGAACCGCAAACACTGCAAATTAAAGCCGTATAATTACCGCCTTTCGTTTCCCATTTATGCCCGGAAGGTATTGCTTCGATTTTAATCTTCCCGCACCTGGTGCATTTGAACGTTTTTATCCCGTTTTCAGTACAGGTTTCATTTTTAGTTACCGTTCCAGAATCCCATAAATGTCCTAAAGCCCTTATCACTTCATTCTTCATTTCTCCACAGATTTGGCATTTCAACCTCCGTAATCCGAAATTTTCACAATCAGCCTCTTTTATATAACCATCTGTTATAAAAGAATGATTACACGATGCTGCAAACGCACCATGAACCAGACACAAAATCAAAAACGAAAATAAAAACAATTTTTTCATTGTTTTCCTCCTATACAAAAGCAAATAGCATCAATTCTACATTCTCCCTTCCTCATCATTAAGGGAAATAGCCATTTTGCTTATGTCTGATAAAAACATTTCACTCCTGTAACCTCTATGGCTTTTTCATACATTTTCCACGTAAAATCCTTATTTATACATTTATTGTTTTTACTGTTTTCCATTTTTTCTCCAAAAACAATGAAATAATCATTTTAGCTGAATTGCGTCAAACCCTTTTCCAATTCCCGTACGATAATTCTGATTTTTCATTTTTAGGAAAAAATACCGAATCCTCCGTTTTCGTAAATTCTTCGACATTATTATTTCCATCTACCTGTTCAATTTCAAGAGTTGTCCGATGATATTTACCGATTTCACTACCCTCACTATCCTGAGTATCAGTCCATATGATTTTAAACGAGTCGCCTTGTACTACCGAGTTATCTACGGTTGCAATCCCTATGTTTTCATATTGTTTACTTTTTTTGTAATGACCATAAACGCTGTAATAAGAGCGATTTTTTGTTTTTTTTATCAAACTAATTTCAACCGTATCATGATCCTTATTATTCTTATTAGTGTATTTTCCGATAAGATTTACCTTTCAGGCACCTCCTTCTGCATCGCCCGTTCAGCTTTGCTTCTAATCTATAAATTTTTTCAAGGAACAATCCTTTTAACCTTGCCTGTCAAGGCAAGGTTAAATGAGGTGTAGCTTCATTTAAAATCTCCTGTCAAATGATAAGATAATATAAATAAATATAAGTGTAAAATACCGGTACGCGAAGCAGAATCTTTCCAGCATTCATATTTACTTCCCTAAAACCCCCTAAAATCGCTTAGACCTAAAAAAATTACATCCCTTAAAACAACCACGTCTTACACCACGACACCTTTGCGAACGAAAAAAGGGGGATCAAATAAAATAGAGGCGGGTTTCGCATTGCGAAACCCGCCCCAAACATT
>CAMKAB010000230.1 GCA_946410375.1 uncultured Spirochaetaceae bacterium | reverse complement strand
GTTCATCGTACTTTTTTACTTCGCCGTTTTCACTCGCCCCTTCTGCATCATCCCCGTTCTTCATCCCGCTTTCCTCTTCGGACAGGCTCGATTCTTCCTTAGGAACAAGACGCACCGGCTTTATACGCATGGACGAAACTTCTTTTTTAGTAAGGACCACCCCTCCGGCTTTAACGCCTTTAACTCTATAATCAGAAAAGAGATACGTTTCTTCTTTTACGCGTATTCCCTTTCCTTTGAATGTGATGGTAAGCTCGGCATTCGGAAGAGTTGATATTTTGCGCATTGTGTTATCCTCCGGATCAGGGAGAATATCGTACGTTTTATTCATAATAAAGCCGCTTACAAACTTGAAACGCTTTATCATCGTGCGTCCGGTGGACTTCTCCTGATAAATCGCCGTGAAAACAATGCTGTCCAAGCTTTCCTTGTCGGACAACCCGATGTAGCTCGCATCTTTCCCTATAAAGGTTTTTTCCGAAACCGGAGCGCAGAAATACGTTCCGTTCTTTTGTATGACAATAATCTTATCAAACTCCGACACGGCGCAGACGGTGTAGCCTGTTTTAACGGCCGTTCCTACATACCCCGTTGCCGCATCATAGCGTAAATCCGATTCCCTGCGCGCAACTTCCTTTACGCTCACAAGGTTAAAGTTTGAAATCTCCGTTTTTCTATCCCTGTCGTCTCTTGCATTCTCGCTTCCTTCCGCACTCGTTTTAAGAAGATCCTGCTTAATCTCTTCAAGAGTTGCAATAGAATATTCCGTAAGATGGGAAAGATTATATTCTGTTTTTTTCAGCTCAGCATTAATGCTCTCAATCTCTTCCCTGTTCTTTTCGATGTCAAAAAGGGAAATCCTCCTGATGGGTATTTTCAGAAGCCGTTCTATGTCGTCGCCGTTAATATCCCTGATAAGTTCGCTCTTGTACGGTTCAAACCCGCTTATAATCGCCGCATTCACCGCTTCCGCAGTTTTCTTCGTCTCTATTCTCTTGTATATTCTCTCTTCTATGAATATGCGTTCCAGCGTTCTGCTGTGAAGCTTATCCAAAAGATGATTTTTTTCTACATTCAGTTCAGCCTCGGAAATTTTCAGGAGATTGTCAGCGTGATACTTCACAATCTCGCTCACGCTCATAATTTTCGGCAGCCCGTCTTTTATCACAAGACTGTTTACGGATATTTTCTGCTGACACAACGTGTAGGCGTAAAGAGAATCCACCAAGTCGCGCGTATAAGTTCCTTTTGAAAGGTAAATTTCTATGTTCACCCTGTCGGCGGTGTAGTCGTTCACCTGAGAGACTTTCAGTTTACCCTTCTTCGCCGCATTGTTAATGCTTTCAATCATCGCTTCGGAATCCACCCCGAAAGGAAGTTCGGTAATAACGATTTTTTTGGGATTTGATGTATCCAACCTCGCCCGAACAAGTACGGAGCCGCGTCCGTCGTCGTAGTCGGAGGTGTCCATAATTCCTCCGCCCGGAAAATCGGGGAAGAGCTCAAAAGGCTCCCCCTTCAAAGCGGAAATTTGCGCATCTAAAACCTCTATTGCATTATGAGGCAGGATTTTAGTACTCATTCCAACAGCGATTCCTTCCGTTCCCTGAATGAGAACCACGGGAATTTTCGCTGGGAACACCACCGGTTCGCGACTTCTGCCGTCGTACGAATCCTCATATTCCGTTATTTCCGGGTTATACAGAACTTTTTTTGCGAGAGGAAGAAGCCGACATTCAATATAACGCGCTGCGGCGGCGCGATCTCCCGTCATAAAGTTTCCGTAATTCCCCTGCTTTTCAATAAACAGATTGCAATTAGCAAGGTTTACGAGCGCACCTTCTATTGACGCGTCCCCATGAGGATGATAGTGCATCGCAGAGCCCACAACATTTGCAACCTTGTGGAATCTGCCATCGTCCATTTCAATCAAAGTATGTAAAATCCTGCGCTGAACAGGCTTCAAACCGTCCTGTAAGTCCGGAATCGCCCTGTCTTTTATTACGTAGGAAGCGTATTCTATGAAATTCTGTCTGTATAAATCTTTCGCGTAAGCCATAATAAACGCATATTAACACATTTTACGTTCTTGTAACATAGACTTGCGGAGAGAAGTTTTTTCATAGTCGCACCCCTTTTTACAGACAAAAATGACGAAAATCAATCGTTTTTAATGACAAAATCTATAAATATCTGTAATATTAAAATATGAAATGTCCTAATTGCGGAATAGATAACGATAAGGTTTTAGAAACAAGAAACACCGAAAACGGCGCTGTGTTAAGACGGCGAAGAGAATGTCTCGAATGCGGATGCAGATACACAAGCTACGAGCGAATAGAAGATCGCCCCATCATGGTAATAAAGAAAAACAATACCCGTCAGACCTTCAATCCCGAAAAAGTCAGACACAGCATAATGCGTTGCGCGGATAAGAGAAGCATTTCGAACGAAATCATAGACAAGCTTGTTGAAAATGTCGAACGGGAAGTACGCTCGAAAGCGGGGCTCAAAAACGAGGTTACAAGCAGCGAAATAGGTGAAGAAATCCTTCGAGAACTGTACAAAGCGGATCCCGTATCTTACGTGCGTTTCGCCTCGGTGTACCGAGCGTTTAACGACGTCGAGCAATTTATTGACGAAATAAAAAGGTTGCGAAGTTAGTCTTTTCCCGCATTTGACGATCTGTCCGAATAAGAACGCGGAATCAAACGGCACTCACCTCTGTTCATTTTTTATT
>CAMKAB010000229.1 GCA_946410375.1 uncultured Spirochaetaceae bacterium | reverse complement strand
ATGCTCGGCAAGCACATTCTCGTACGAGACGGCGACCACATTGAAGCCGGCGAGCGCTTGTGCGACGGAAATATCAACCCGCACGACGTTCTGGCTATTTTGGGCGAGAACAAGCTTCAGCAGTTCCTCTTGAACGAGGTCAGGGAAGTGTATCGCACTCAGGATGTTGATATTAACGATAAGCACCTCGGAATCGTTGTGCGGCAGATGTTGCGCAAGGTTGAAATCAAGAGGGTCGGAGATACGAAGTTCATTTTGGGACAGAGAGTGGACAAGTTCCGCTTTCATGAAGAGAACAAGCGCGTTATCGCGGAAGGAGGTCAGCCGGCGGTCGGTTCTCCTTGCCTTTTGGGAATTACCCATGCTTCTCTTTCCATAGACAGCTTCGTGAGCGCCGCGTCCTTCCAGGAAACAACGCGCGTGCTTACCAATGCGGCGATTGCGGGAAGCAGGGACGAGCTTCGCGGCTTGAAAGAGAACGTTATTATCGGACATCTTATTCCTGCCGGTACCGGGATGAAGTGCTATAGAGATGTGAAGCTGAAAGACGAGGCGCTCTTGAAAGCGGCTGAAGAATCTTTGAACGAGCGTCGCTCTCAGATATCGGATTTCGAGGGAATGGCGGACGATGCGAAGGAAAGTCTGGGCTTTGATGAAGAGTACATTGATGATGATGAACTCGGCGAGGCTTTAGACACTGATTTTTCCTATGAAGATTCCTCAGACGGAGAAGAGTAGGACGCGGAAGACGAAGACGTGATTTTTACGTAACGTCTTTCGTCTCAAATGATACGGGGATTTGCAACTTGCAAGTCCCCATTATTTTTATTATATTATGCGTAGTTAGATTTCAATGACTTTTTGAGGAATTTCCAAAAATCAGGATTCGCGAGGCGGTTTTGGAAATTCTTTTTATAGGAGATAAATAATGGCTGATAAAATTCCGCAGAGTGAAAAATTAAATATGATCAGGCACTCAATGGCCCATATTATGGCGGAAGCTGTTCTCCGGATGTTCCCTGATGCTCAGATTGCAATAGGTCCTTCTATTGAGAACGGTTTTTATTATGATTTTGATTTGCCGAGACAGCTGCTTACCGAGGACTTGGAAACAATCACCGATAATATGAAAGATATTATTAACGAGGGCAGAACCTTTCAGAGACTGGAAGTGTCCCGTTCGGAAGCGGCGGAACGTTTTAAGAATCAGAAATATAAATTGGAATTGCTGGAAGCGATTCCCGAGGGAGAGACCATCAGCCTCTATAATCAGGGCGCATTCACCGATCTTTGCCGCGGACCTCATGTGGAAAGCACGAAAGAGCTGAATGCGAACGCATTTAAACTCCTGAATATCGCGGCGGCGTATTGGCGCGGAGACAGCAATAATAAGATGCTTACCCGCATTTACGGAACCGCATTTGAAAATCCCAAGGATTTAAGAGTTTATTTGCAGTACCTTGAAGACATAGAAAAGCGTGACCACAGAAGACTCGGAAAAGACCTGGATCTCTTTTCTTTGCATGAGGAAGCAGGTCCGGGACTTGTGTACTGGCATCCGCGCGGAGCGAGAGTGCGTCAGATTATTGAGAACTTCTGGCGCGAAGAGCACTATAAGAACGGGTACGAAATGGTGTACACCCCGCATGTCGGAAAAAGCTGGCTTTGGGAAACTTCGGGCCACCTGGGCTTTTATAAAGAAAGCATGTATAACCCGATGGAAATGGATAAGAGCGACTACTATGTGAAGCCGATGAACTGTCCGTTCCACATTATGATTTATAAGAACAGTAAGAGAAGCTATCGCGACCTGCCGTTCAGATGGGCTGAACTCGGAACAGTGTATCGCTACGAAAAGGCGGGAGCGCTCCACGGACTTATGAGGGTACGCGGCTTCACACAGGATGATGCGCACCTTTTCGTAACTCCTGAGCAGATGGACGGGGAGATTTCCCGTGCGCTCAGCTTCGCGCTTAAGATGATTCGCAGTTTCGGCTTTACTGATTTCCATGCGTATGTTTCAACAAAACCGGATAAGAGCGTGGGAGATCCTGCGAAGTGGGAAGCTGCGACGAAAGCTCTTATGAACGCAATTGAGAAAGAAGGCCTCGTGTATGATATCGACGAGGGCGGCGGAGCGTTCTACGGACCGAAAATAGACTTGAAGGTTAAGGATGCCATCGGACGAGAGTGGCAGCTTTCGACTATTCAGTTCGACTTCAACCTTCCGGAGCGTTTTAATATGACTTTTGTGGATAAGGACGGAGTGGAAAAACAGCCGTATATGATTCACAGGGCGCTTTTGGGTTCTATTGAACGTTTCTTCGGAGTTCTTTTGGAGCACTACGCCGGAGCTCTTCCGCCATGGCTTTCTCCTGAACAGGTGCGCATTGTTCCTGTGTCCGAGAAGTTCCTTGATTATGCAAAGAGCGTGGAAGACAGTTTGAAAAATGCGGGAATCAGAGCGTACCTTGATTCTTCGGACGAGAGAATGGGGAACAAAATCCGTCTTGCGGCGGGAATGAAAATCCCTTACACCCTGATAATCGGAGAAAAAGAAGCGGAGAGCGGATCTGTGTCCGTACGCTACAGAGGCGGAAAACAGGCGAACGATGTGGCGCTTGCCGATTTTATCGCTTCCGTGAATAAGGTTACGTCCGATAAGGCGCAGCTTGAAGACACATTGAAATAATTGTTCATATTTCCCCGATAGCATATGTCGGGGAATTATGTTTTTTGAGAGCATT
>CAMKAB010000228.1 GCA_946410375.1 uncultured Spirochaetaceae bacterium | reverse complement strand
GATAAATGCCGGATTTATTCCGGCATTTATCATATCCGAGTGTAAAACACCTCAATTAAATATAGAAAGCATACACTTCGCAATTAGAATCAACATAAAGAGTCTCCGGATTAGACTCCCATTTCAAAAGAAACGCACCGTCCTTTTTCATCGCGCTGGAGTTTGATTCAACAGTCTCTTTTACCGAAATGCAATTCTCGTTCAAAGTCTTTTTAGTAATGCTCCAATCTTCCGCGAAACCCAATTCCGCACCGTACTTTGAAACACCTGCAAGGGGCGCAAACAAGCGCAGAATAAAATCCTTATACAATTTGTCAAAACTCTGACCGGTGCAATCCCTCACTATAACATCAAGAGTTTTACCCGGCACAGAATACTGCGCGAACTTCTGAAGCGTGCTTTTTCCGTATACTTCCTCTAAGTACAAGAAAAACATCGGGGCGACGGCATACTTCATGCACGAATCCAGCTCGCTTCCCATAGCAGGATATATCTTATAGCCGTTCTTCAACCATTCGGAAACAAAGCCCGAATGTCCGTCCTGCGATATTTCGCCCATAAAGTACGCCGCAGCCTCAGCCATTCCTTCCACCCAAAAAAGCGAACAAGGTTCGGTAAGCAAAGAAGCCCCGTACTCCTTCCCGTTTTTCAAATATATATTGGCATCCATTAAATAGTGCATATACTCGTGCAACAAAGTGCCTGCAATATCATTCGCAACCCTATTATAGAAGAAATCCGAAGCATCTGTTATCGGAGTGGAAAGCCTCCTCAGTTCATTTTTTGAATAATTCTTTTCGAGATATTCCATATAATTCTTCACGACGATGTCTATATATCTCGTATTCACAAAAAACATATCAGCCTTGTTTGTGGAACCCACGGTTCTGATATGACGGGAATTATACAGCCCCGTTGTACCGGAAGCGGCAAGCTTTCCCCCGTAATTTGCCGAATTTGTACCGAAATCATTAAACACAACGTGGAAATATCCCGTTCCATCCACATCATACTCGGATAATCCGAAGTAATTTCTTTCCTTCGCCAACAAGTTCTTCCTGAAAATCATATTAAGCCGCGGAATAATATCGTTTTTATAATCCACATAGACAGACTTCGACTCTCCGTCCTTAGTTGTGTAGTTAAGTGCTTCTTCACTCTGACGGAGCGCGTTTTCTTCAATGAAGAACAGCATTGAATTGTAAGAATTCTCTCCCAGGTATGAAACCGTGCCACGAGAAGGGGTAACGCCTATCTCTCCTGCTCTAGGAGGACTACTCAAAAGCAAAGCGAAATACACATCGGTACGGGTTGTTTTTATTGCAAGTTCAGCCGAAGTATCCGAAGGAATCAACGCTTTCGATGCCCCTTTGAAATCATAACCGTACAAATTGTAAGAAGCGCTATTGCTTCCGGAACTGTTTAAAATCAGGGTGTAAAGCGTTTTTCCCTCAGGAATATCAAAATAATTATAACCTTGCGAGAGCTTCGCCCCGTTCTCCGAAACCTGAGCATCAGGATCTCGAAATTCGCGAACCGTACTTCTGACGACATTATCCGAACACGAGATAAAAAGCGCACTGATTAACACTAAACAAATTATTCCGATTGTATTTCTCTTCATCCGTTCCCGCCTGCAAATATTCATTTCATTATTCTATAAAAAAATTCCATAAAAAACACGAAAAAAAACAAAAATCTTAAACCACAAGCCGAATAAATCAAACCTTCCGGAAATTTAGGAATACGTCGTTTTTACGTCGACCTCTTCCTGCAATTGTTTTTTTCCTGTTCCGCCACGATTCTACCTTACTTCAGCTACCGTAAAACCATACGGACCGCTGCCGCTCAAATAAAAACCTTTCTCGCTTTCTACACTATTGTATAGTATTTTAAAATCGTTTGTAAAGTCCCACCCGGAAACTTTTTCATAGTATTTTTCAATAAGGACGTTTTTATCAGGTAAAGAAGTGTTACCGGCTCTTTTATCAAGCAGTTCATATGCCTCTTTCGTACTTTTCTTTTGTTCCGATTTCGGAATTATATCATATTTTAAATCTGTTCTTGATGTAATTTGCGAAACAATTTCTCCCCGTCCTTCTACAAAAGCGGTTTCAAAACCGGAAGTGAAAAACGGCGCATCGCTCCCGATCTGAGCAGAAAGCTCCGTTAGCTTTTCTACGGATAATTTACCGAAAACACCGTTCAAGGCATTCAAAACCCCTCCCGCATCGGAAGACGGACCGCCGAGACCTGACGGGCTGGGAATACCTTTTTTTACATCAATACGCACGTTTGCCGAAATCCCGCAGAAATCAAGATATTTTTCTGCCGCTTTGTAAGCAGTGCTCTCTTTTTCCTTTGAGTAAAAATCCAAGCCGAAAACGCTTATTTCTGTATTGTAAGATTGTGTTATATAAAGAGTTATCTCATCAAAATAAGGACTATCCTTTACAAGCTGAAAAATAGAACTCAGAGAATGATACCCGTCAGACCTCTTTTTACCGACGTACAAACAGAGATTTATTTTCGGATAACATACAATACTTGTTTTCATACGCCTTCATTGTAAAACGGAGGTACACGACTTTCAACCCGGAGAACCGTATCTGCACAAAACTTCAAAATGTCAGCGTCATCCTTCGACAATCCGAGAACCCGTTTTATTTCCCCGAAGGCTCCGTGCATAAAGGTCGAAATATAAACAGCCCGCTCACTCGAGAAAGGAATCATCTCAAACGAAGAATTT
>CAMKAB010000227.1 GCA_946410375.1 uncultured Spirochaetaceae bacterium | reverse complement strand
CACTGCGCCGTAATCGCTTTCCCCGATAAACTCTCTTAAAATAGAATCTGAAGGAACAAATTTCGTCTGCGCTTCATAAAAATTTTCAAGAAAAGCAAGTAGTCTCCGCGCCATTGTGTACGCCACACCGCTATCCGGCTTAATTACCTTCAAAAGCGGCTTTACATGCGGCGCCAGCACGGAAAGTTCATAATCGGAAGCGCTGTTAAAATTAACATCCGCCAAATTCTGATACGGAAAAATATACAGTCTCTCTCCTCTCTCAACGCTTTTCCACATATTGAGGGTTCTCACCGCTGATGCTCCCCGAGTACGGAAGTCTCTCACAATTCTTCGAATAATTCTGTTATCCGTTGTGGAAATTCTATTATGGTCGTCCAGATTGAGCTGTGTAAGCGCGGAAATATAGATTTTAAAAATCTCCTCATCTTTTACAACTCCGTTAATAAGCGGATTTAACGCATGAATACCCTCAATTATGAAAACGGTTTTGTTATCAAGCTTAACCGGCTCGGTGTAAGAACGAACCTGCGTTGTAAAGTCCCAAACCGGGAGAGCAACCTCTTCACCGTTGTAAATAGCGCGCATATCCTGATGGAATTTATCAACATACAACGCTTCAATACACTCGTAGTCCTTTTCTCCGTTTTCATCAACGGGAATATCAACCCTCGCTTTATAGTAATTATCCAACGATATACGGATAACATTGCACCCCATAAGCGTTAACAGTTCGCAAAGTTTAATCGCAAAAGTCGTTTTTCCTGAGGAGGAAGGGCCTGCAATAAACACAGCCGACTTCTTGTTGCGGATAATGCTTTGCGCCACGGAACTGAGTTTAATCCTATGAAGCGCTTCGGACTTTCTGATGTACTCTTCTATCGTCCCCTCGTAAATGAGCCTGTTTAAATCTGCCACACAGGTAACTTTTAACAGTTTTCCCCATTTCTTATACTCATCAAACACGTTGAACAGCTTCGGATTATCCTTAAGCGGTCCGACTTGCAAGAGATTGGAGGACGTGGGATACCTGAGCAAAATCCCCTTTTCCGTGTACGGATATATTTCATAACAGGAAAGAACGGAAGTATTGCATACGAGCGGTTCATAAGCGATATCGTAGTAATTGTTTATCTTATACACCGCCACTTCCGGCTCGTTTTTAAATTCAAAAAGCGAAGCGGTTGAAGGCATGTTCTGCTTTTTCAAAATAGAAACAATGTCCGAATATGAAACTCTTGTATATGAGACAGGCAAAGCATCGGCAACAAGAGACGCCATCTGCTTCCGTATTGATTCAAGTTCCGCTTTTGAAACAGGTTCTTCATCGGTAAAACTGAAATAAAAGCCGTCTCCGAGAGAATGACCGATTCTGATATTTCTTCCGGGAATAGCAAGATAGCAGGCATAACAGAAAAGAAAACTTAAACTGTGCCGGTATATTCTTCTTCCCACATCATCAAACAGATGAATTTCCGAATACTGCGTCGTATCAAGACCCAAAAGAGCGTATTTCTCATATAAACCGCATGAAATCGCTTCTCCGTGATTATAATATCCCACAACAGGATTATCTTCGTATCTCATCATACTCACTCCCGCTTACATCTTGCATAATCCGCCGTTTGCATAAAAACGCGCAAGGTATTGCTCTTTAAACTGCTTGAACCTGTCTTCTTCTATCGCCTTTCGTATTCTGAGCATGAAATTATAAAGATACGTAAGATTATGTTCAGAAGCAAGCATTCCTCCGAACATCTCATTCGCTTTGAACATATGCCTCATATACGCCCTTGAATACTTAGTACAAGCCGTACAGGTACATCCTTCCTGAATGGGTCCCATATTATATTCATTGAAAGCGCGGGACAAATTCAACATTCCGTCATCGGTAAACACCGTACCGTGGCGCGCCTCGCGAGTGGCAAGAACGCAGTCGAACATGTCTATTCCGTTCTCCACCGCTTCAAGAATGTAATCCACCGTTCCGATTCCCATAACATATCTCGGTTTTTCCGTGGTGCAGGCATCTGCGGTAACGGCTAAAAAATGTTTGAATTCGTCTTTTGTCTCTCCGACGGACAATCCGCCTATGGCAATTCCCGGAAAATCCATCTCGCTTATCGTTTTAGCACTTTGTATGCGCAAATCTTCATAAAAACCGCCCTGACAAATTCCGAAAAGATTGCCTCTGAAAGCCCTGCCCGTTTCTTCCAAAAGACTGTCCCGCTTGATAATTGAGCGTTCAGCCCATGCGTGCGTTAAATCCATCGCTTTAATCGTCTTTTTCTTATCTATTCCCGGAGGACTGCAAATATCAAGACACATCGCAATATCGGAGCCTATGCACTGCTCTATTTCAACAACTTTTTCCGGAGTGAAAACGTGTCTTGAACCGTCTATATGGCTCTGGAATTTAATACCTTCATCAAAAATTTTGCGTAACTTTGAAAGAGAGAAAATCTGAAAACCGCCGCTGTCGGTTAAAATGTTATGGTTCCAGTTTGAAAATTTATGCAAACCGTCAAACAGGCTTAAAACATCCGTTCCCGGTCTTAAATAAAGGTGATATGTGTTTCCTAAAATCAGATTATAGCCGATTTCCTCAACCTTGCTGTGGTACATCGCTTTAACCGTACCTGCCGTTCCCACCGGCATAAACACCGGTGTCTGAACTGTTCCGTGAGGAAGAGCTATTTCTCCCGTACGGGCATGCGTGTGAGCGTCATTATGCTTTAACGTATAGATTTTTTTCATAACAATCTCCGTTTGTAATCAAAAA
>CAMKAB010000226.1 GCA_946410375.1 uncultured Spirochaetaceae bacterium | reverse complement strand
ATGTGGGAGTTACGCTGAGCGATGCATACGGCATAAAACGTTTGCTTTTGTTGTACTTATTAAAAGAAAAACCGAGATTTGCGGACAATAAAAGATCAAATTTTCCCGTTTGAACCGGAACATAAGAGATTTTTGCGGTAAAAGGCACCGTGGTGAGAATTTTTTTCGCTTCCGAGTAGTTGAAGCCGTAACCCAGTTCTCCGCCCAGCATAAAATGCTGATTCAGAAAAACCTGATACGTCAGGCTGCCGAAGCCTCCGACTTTTGTTCTCATGTCGTCCGGGAGCGATCTCGTGCCGATGGTGGGATGGTCCATGAATTTAGCGAAAAGAGGAACTGTGATTCCCGCTTTTACGGTGAAGACGGAACTGCCTTTTTGATAGTACGATTCCGAAAAAACGGAATGAACCGAAAAAAACAACAGTATTATCAGTATTGCCGCAGCGTATTTTTTCATTTTAAACCTCTGTGGTTATAGTAAACTTATATGCTTTTTATGTTTATCGGGTATGACAAACTCCTGTGAATATACTAGCACAAATTGAATAACAAATTGAAGTCTGCTATATTTTTTGTGTAGTTAAAAACACATTTTAATAATATTGTAAATCAAAAGAGGTGTAAATTGATTTTAGACGGAAAGGCGTTAAGTTCTTCTCTGAGAGCGGAACTGAAAAAAAAGTCTCTGCGTTTTTGTGAAATAACGGGTCATAAACCTGCTCTGGCGGTTATTCTGGTCGGAAATAATCCTGCGAGCGAAGTGTACGTAAGGAATAAGGAGAAGGCGGCATCCGAGGTCGGGTTTGACTGCATTGATGTGCGGTACCCTTCGGACGTTGTTTTTTCGGAGCTTTCCGCGGAAATACGAAGGCTGAATGAAGATAAGAACACGGACGGCATTTTGGTTCAGCTGCCATTGCCGGAACATATTGACGTGCGTGCCGTTACGGACCTGATTAACCCTATGAAGGATGTGGATTGTTTTACCTCCCATAACTCGGGGCTTTTGTTTCAGGGAAGGGCGATACTTGAACCTTGTACGCCTAAGGGTATTTTCACGATATTTTCCCGTTATGACATTCCTTTGGACGGAAAGAACGTGTGTATTGTCGGGCGGAGCGATATTGTGGGACGTCCGCTGGCTGCGCTTTTTTTAACCAAAACGAATGCTACCGTCACCGTTTGCAATTCCCATACGGAAAACTTAAAAGAGCATTTGCTCGGTGCGGATATAATTGTGTGCGCTGCGGGAAAAGCGGGGCTTGTAACCGCCGATATGGTAAAGAACGGGGCTGTGGTGATAGATGTTGGAATAAATCGTATTGAAGATCCTTCAAAAAAAAGCGGTTACCGCTTAACCGGGGATGCGGACTACGAGGGCGTGTCGGAGAAGGCGAGTGCGATAACCCCGGTTCCCGGAGGTGTGGGACCGATGACGATTGCGAGTCTTTTGGAAAACACGCTCACCGCCGCATGCGTTCTGCGCGGAATTGATATGAACGAGTTGAAAATTTGAAAATGAAAACAGAGGGATGAACATGTCAACCTACTACATAGAGACATACGGGTGTCAGATGAATACTGCTGAGTCAAACGCAATAGAGGCGCTTCTGAAGGGTGCGTTCTGGACTCCTGCGGAGATGCCTGAAGAGGCCGATCTCGCGATTATAAATACATGCTCGGTAAGAAAAAGCGCTGAAAACCGCATATGGGGAAGACTCGGGTTTTATAAAAGCATTAAGGCGCACAGGAAACAGTTTCTCGTCCTCACCGGGTGCATGGCGAGCAGAATCGGGGATGAGATAAAAAAAGATAATCCGTTTATCGACCTCGTGTTGCCGGTGAACGATAAGCTGAAAATACTGGAAAGGTTTGGCGGCGGGGATGCGAAGGGGGCGGATTCTATTGTACCGAACTCGGATATATATGAGTTCACTTCGTCTTATTACAAAGAGGGGGATTACTCTTCTTTCGTGCCGATAATGAACGGTTGCAATAACTTTTGCTCGTATTGCATTGTTCCGTATGTGAGAGGAAGAGAGGTTTCCCGACCCGTTGATGATATTATGAGGGAAGTTGCGTTTTTGGACTCGAAAGGTGTTTGCGAAATAACGCTTTTGGGACAGAATGTGAATTCTTATAATTACAACGGCGTGAAGTTTCCTTCTCTTTTGAAGAGCATTGCGGGGGTGTGCCGGAACATCGGATGGATTCGTTTCGAGTCTCCCCATCCCAAGGATTTTTCGGACGAGTTGATATCTGTTATCAGGGATGAAAAAAGAGTGGCGAAGCATTTGCATATTCCAATGCAAAGCGGTTCCACCAGGGTGTTGGAAAGAATGAACAGAAGGTATACCAAAGAGGGGTATCTTGAACTGATTTCCAAAATCAAGAGAGAGGTTCCGGGAATAACGTTTGCAGTAGATGTGATGACGGGGTTCCCCGGCGAGACTCAGGAGGATTTTGAAGAGACGCTTGCCGTTATGCGCGAAGTCGGGTACATTGAAGCGTATATGTATTATTATAACCCGCGCGAGGGAACGCGTTCCGTTATGATGGATGGTCAGATTGAGGAAAAGGAAAGGCAGAGGAGACTTGCCGTACTGATTGAAAAACAGCTCGCGTGGGCGGCGGAAATAAAGGGGAAGAGAGCGGGGGGTGTGAACAGGACTCTTGTAACAGGAGTTTCCCGCGATGATAAAAACCGGCTTTTGGGGAGGAACGAGCACAACGAGATGGTGGCGTTCACTCCGAAGGATTGTTCCGGGGGGAATGGTTTGCAAT
>CAMKAB010000225.1 GCA_946410375.1 uncultured Spirochaetaceae bacterium | reverse complement strand
CAGGGTACTATCCCTCGCTTGCAAAGCAAAATCCGGTACTTCTAAACCGGAAATCATTTAATTAAATCCCATCTTTGTAACTTTTTCACTCGCGGTATACAAAAGGTATAACCGTTCGCTCAAAGTGGCAAATCTGAAACCTCTAAATACGAAAGTTTTTTCACCGTCTTTCACTTCGCTTCGCTCGGGCTGTACACAGGGTACTATCCCTCGCTTGCAAAGCAAAATCCGGTACTTCTAAACAGGAAATCACTTAATTTAATTTAATTTAATTTAATCCCATCTTTGCAACTTTTTCACTCTCGGTATACAAAAGGTTCTTGTATTTTCTCCGTTGATTTTCGCAGTAATATGTTTTACGGGAGAACGTGCTCATTAACCTTTTTATGCGCTCTTTACAGCAAAAGCAGTTGAAGCGGGCATACAATGGCGAAGAATGCAAGCGAAATGATTTCAAAGGTTTTCATAAAATCCGCCCCGCGTCCGGGATATTCTTTTGTGTACAGCCTCATATTTATCACAGAAGCGAGAGAACCTATCACGGTTACGAGACCCGCCGTATCCAATCCGTAAATCAGCCCTTTTAAATTCGTTGAGAAAGGCTGAAGCAGTATTGATGCGGGAACGTTGGATATTACCTGACTCAGCAGAATGCTCCAGGCGTATTCTCTGCCGGCAACTTCCCTTGTTAAAAATTCCTTAATTCCCGGGTTGCTTGAAACAGATGAGGAAAAGAGGAAGAAACAGAAAAAAGTTCCGATGAGAGCGTAGTCCACCCGCCTGAAAAGCGCTCTGTCAATTATTAACAGTGTGAAAATAACAGCGGCGGTTATATACGGCCATAGCGGTGTTCGGGACACAATCGTGTATACCGCTATCGCAAAAAGAATAAGGTAGATGACCCTTTTCGTTTTGTTTTCTTTTTTCCATTCGGATTTTTGTACCTGAACGGGTTCCGTTTTTTCTCTTATGTTTCGTCTGAAAACGAACGCGGTGAAGAAAACGAGGAGAAGGGCGCTTCCTATCCAAAGAGGAAACATCATTGTAAGAAATTCCGTGACACTTGTTCCCGATTGAGAAAAGAGAAAAAGATTTTGCGGACTACCGAAAGGCGTGAGAAGCGAGCCGCGCACCGCCGCTATGTTTTCTAAAGTTATTATCGGCAGGATATATTTTTCCTTGTTTTGTTCCCTGAAAAGGATGATTGTGAGCGGAACAAAAATTATGAGGGAAATGTCGTTCGTTACGAACATTGAACTGAAAAAAACACCGAAAATCAAAAACAAACTCAGTTTGAATACGCTTTTTATCCTGTCGGAAAGTTTTATTACCGGTAAAAACAGATTTTCGTGCTTGAAGCCGTCCAGAATTGACAAAAGCATGAAAAGAATGGCAAGCGTTTTCCAGTCGATTTTGGAGAAAACGTCTTTTGACGGCGGAGTTATACATAAAGATATGAGTGCCACCATTACGGAGACACTCAACATCATATTTCTCTTTATTAAACTAAAAAATTTTTTCATGTAAATTATAGTTATTCAGAAAATGAAAATCTTAAATGAACTAAAACTTTATCTGTCTGATCATCTTATCGGCAGAGATATCAACTTCAAACAACCCGTATTTGTAGAAAGCGAAAATATATCTGTTCAGGTCTTCTGCAGGCTTGTACGGAAGAATGTTCATAAGCTCCATGTCTCCTGCGCAAATTCCTTCAGCAAACCCCGTATCGGCTTCCGAGTATGAATAAGATTCCGTATTGAATACTTCATAACGCGACACAGACCTGATGACGATTGAGCCGTCCTTGAAGTCCTTGTTGTAGACAGAAGGCGCTTGAAAACCGTACTTAGGCAAAGAGTTTGTTGTTTTTCCCGTGTAATCCGCCTTATAGTCCGAACCTGATGTTACTATTTTATACAGTTGGTGAATGTCTTTTGAGTCGCTTCTGCTGTAAACCGCAAAGAACAGATCCTTATTCACTTTTTGGAAAGCGCCTATCAGCTTGCCTTCCAGGTTTGAAACAAAGGAGAAATTTCCCGTTTCCGAGTCGTAAAGAAAGTGATAATTGTCCTCTATGTCTCCATCTTCATTGTTAAATTCAATGAGAAGCGCTCCTTCAGAGGAAAGGATGGATGCATAGTGTGAGCTTGTATTGCTGGTAATTTCAAAAAGATTTGTTAGCGGTGAAATAACTGTTTTATTGTCTAAATCCCATATATCCACGACACGCGTTCTTCCGGTTGAGGTCCTTGTGGTTTCCACGGCAAAACCGTCTTGCGTCAGTTTGTTAAAAGTCTTTGACGTATCTGAGAGAAACGGGGTTAATTGAATTGTGTCCGCCGTAACATCTTCGCAGAAATAGATCCCCGCATCTCTTCCGTTGTACAGGTAGAGGTTCGTTCCCGTCATATAGCCTGAAGAGAAGTTTCCGGGATAGACGTTCCGCCCGTTTTTGTAGAGACCGTTTTCTTCAACGAAAAAGAAAGTTCCGCTTGTCGTGCTTCCGAGATACTGTTTGATTCTGTAGGTGGAAGAAGAACTGCTGTTGACAATCTGCTCAAAAATTCCCTCATTGCCGTTATCGGTACAGGATGAGATCGTCATAACGCTTGCCAGAAGAACAAAAACTATTTGTAAAAATTTTAAAAATCGCTTATTTTTCATTTTTCACTCTCTTTTTTCTCAGATGTCACTTCCTGTAGGACAGGGCGAAGGTGATGGGAACCATACTGACTATCGCATTCCGCTTTTTCTTATCTCCGGAATAAAGTTCCGCATCAAACC
>CAMKAB010000224.1 GCA_946410375.1 uncultured Spirochaetaceae bacterium | reverse complement strand
ATTTTTCCCGATATCCGTTTGTTGCGATTGATTGAGGGAATGCGGTAAATAGTGTAAAATAATTTTATGAACATCACGCTTGATAGAAACAGTTTTTCCGGTATTTGCAGGGTTCCTTCGTCTAAAAGTCACAGCATAAGGGCGCTTCTGATTGCCTCTTTTGCCCGTTCGGTAAGTAAGATTTGCAATCTTTCCGACTGTTCCGATGTTCTGAGTTGCATATCGGTATGTAAATCATTCGGTGTGAGAATATATAACGAGAGTCCCTCGGTCACAGTGGTTGACAGTACGGATTTGGTAAGCGAAGGAGAGGTTGTCTGCAATGCGGGGGAATCGGGAACCACGCTTTATTTCGCTACCGCCCTCTCTGCGACTCTCGGCGTAAAGACCTCGTTTTTCGGCTCGGAAAGCCTGATGAAACGGAGCGCGGGACCTCTGATCGGTGCCCTGAGGGAACTCGGAGCTGAAATATCCGGAGATGTGTTTGTTCCGTACGCGGTGTGCGGGGTGATTAAGGGGGGAGAGGTATCTCTCGATTGTCCTACGAGCCAGTATCTGTCCGCTCTTCTTCTCGCTTGTCCGCTGGCGAAGAACGATACGCTTATTAAAATCAGAAGCCTTAATGAAAAACCGTATATTTCTATGACCTTGTATTGGCTTGATAAACAGGGTATTCGTTATAAGTACGACCACGAGGAAGATTCTTTTTTGGTGTACGGAGGACAGCATTACCGGGGGTTTACGGATACCGTATACGGTGATTATTCCGCTGCGAGTTTTCTTTTCGCTTCCGCTGCGATTACCGGCGGAGAAGTAACCGTTCTCGGGCTTAACGAAGAGGATAGGCAGGGAGACAGACGCTGTTTGAGTGTTTTGGAGAAAATGGGGGCTTCGGTGAGTTACAGTAGAGAACGCAGCGGAATGCAAAGCGTTACTGTTTCAGGCTCCCGGATTTTGCACGGGGCGGATGTTGATATGAATTCCATTCCTGACAGTTTGCCGGTCCTCTCCGTGGTTTCCTGTTTTTCGGACCGGGAAGTCCGTCTTTTCAATATTCCGCAAGCGAGGATTAAGGAAACGGACAGGCTCTCCGTGATGGCGAACAATCTGAACGTTATCGGTGCGGATATTACGGAGTTCTCAGACGGTTTGATTATTCGTCCGATTGATCATTTCAGAGGGGGAAGGGTCAATTCGTTCGGTGACCACAGAATTGCCATGGCAATGGCTGTGGCATCTCTCAGATGCGAAAATCCTCTTACCATAGTCGGTGCGGATGCCTGTTCTGTGAGTTTTCCCGGTTTCTTTGACGAGTTCCTCCGCCTTACCGAATGAAAATACGGGAAATTGCATAATCTCTGATATGCTCCCTGTTCAAGGCTCGTTTTTTTTATTAAAATACGTATTGTTAAGCGTTATCGTTAAGTGTTTTCCGGACTTGACGGGAGTTTTGATTGCGAATTTTCGATTTTATATCCGGCATGTCGGATTTTAAATGAATTTTGCGGATTGTTTGCGATAACGCCGAAGTAAATATATGGAGAATAACAGTATGAACAATACTTTGATTATATATGAAAAAGGTACCGAATCCATTGCGGGGGCGGTATCTTCAAAGATGAATGATGTGCGATTATTGAGATTGGATGATGTTTTGAAAGACAAACCGGTTTTAAATGCGAAGAATATCGGGATTTTTTCAAACCAGGAGGGAAAAGGCGTCAGCGGAAAGATGATCGGGTTTGTCAGAGATGTTTTACCTGAAATAGTTACGGAAAATACGGAATATCTTTTTTCCGTGTGCGTCGGTATGTCTCGACCGTATCATTCTCTTAAAATCATTGAACGTCTCTGTATGAAAAACGGCATTGCTCCTTCTTTTAATTACTTTGTTGATGCGGTGCATAAAGCGGATGTGATTAAGGTGATTTTGCAAAATGTAAAAGGCGGAAAGGTTCGTTTGGCGTACGGATCTTATTTTACCAGATTGTACATGCTGTGTAGGGGTATAAAGTAGTCTCACCCTTTAATGACGTCTGAGTGTTTTCGGTGTCGGGCATGGGCTTGAGATTGAGGGGTGTTTTTCAGGGTGAGATGACGCAAAACTATTGTACCGATTTAGGAAATATATCTTGAAATAAATAGAAATTGTATTTTTTTAATTCTTTTAGTTGTAGAGAGTTGAATCTATGAAAAAATTGTATATTGAAAATTTGGGATGCGCCAAGAATCAGGTTGACGCCGAGGTTATTGCGTATAAGTTGAAAGAATTGGATTATGAACTTTGCACGGAGGCTTCGGAGGCGGATTTGATCATCGTGAATACCTGCGGATTTATTGAGGATGCAAAAGCGGAATCGGTAAATACGTTTTTCGCTTTGAAAAATGAATATCCTGAAAAGAAATTTATTGTTTCCGGTTGTCTTGCCGAGCGGTATGCAAAAGAGCTTGTGAATGAACTTACCGAGGCGGATGCCGTTTTCGGCAATAGGAATCTCTCTATGATTAAGGATGTCGTGCGGAAGATAGAGGAGCTGTCCGAAAACGGTTCTGATGGTGCGGCTTCGAATGACGGGGAAGGGCGCGGGTGTAAAGGTGATAAGGCGGGCGACAGACAAGATAAAACGGGTGGTAAAGCCGGCGACACACGGGATAAAGCGTGCGATAAGACAGGTACCGGTGAAAACGGGGATGTACGTATTTCGAAGACTTTTTCCTGTACTCCAGATTATCCCGATCCGGATGATGAAAGCGACACTCGCGGTACTCTTTTCAATTTTCCCGGTTCTGCGTA
>CAMKAB010000223.1 GCA_946410375.1 uncultured Spirochaetaceae bacterium | reverse complement strand
TGAGGACAATTCTTTTTTTGATAACAAATTATTCAAATTCATATACAGTTTCCATATGCCTTTATTCATGCTGATCAGCGGTTATTTATTCAGCGAGTCGGTTAAGAAAGGAAATTTTTCGTTTGTTATAAAAAAGAAATCTAAAACCGTAATGATTCCGCTAATCAGTTTTTCACTGATTCATTTTTTAAAGAATCTGATTACAAAGATTTCTTATGGAGAAGATGTCTCATTTCATTGGGTGGTAAAAAGATGTTTGTCAGATTTTTTTAACGGACCATGGTTTCTATGGGCAATATGGTTGTGCTCTTTGATTGTTCTTATTGTTCGTTCATATATGAAAGACAGCATTTTGGTTTATTTGACCGGATTTATAATTTCGTATATTGTGCCCGAATACGGGCAAATATGCCTGTATAAATTTATGTATCCTTATTTTGTTTGCGGGTATTTGGTTGGAAAAAAACACTTTTTAAAAAAGAAAAACCTTGTTGTAAAGGATTGAATGCGTTTGTAATAGTTTTGATAGTTTTATATTTTTTATTGTTAGATAACTATTCTCTTGATACTTATGTTTACATATCGGGATCTTCTGTTTTAGATAAAGTTGACAAAGCTTATTTTATAAAGATTTACGCTTATAGAATTACTATAGGATTTTTAGGAAGTCTTTTTATGACGGTTGTCGGATTTATCTTTAATAAATATATAAAAAACAAGTTGATCCGAAAGATTATTTTGAATATAGGCAGAAACACCATTGGGATATATCTGATATCCTCGGAATTATTCAGTTTCGGAAGACCTCTCCTGGCGAAAATAGATAAATTAAGTTATCGTATGATTTTATCGGAATCTTTTCTGTTCTTAGTTGCTTCGCTTTTTTTGATTTATCTTATTAAGAAAAGCAAAATTGCCGCTATGTTTTTTTTGGGCAGTAAAATTTAAACTTCAAAACGTGTTTTTTTAACCAAGTCTAAGCATAGATCATAAGAATAATTGCAGCCATGATTCAAATCTTGAAACATGGAGAGACATAAACAGAATCTTGAACATGCGAATTTCACAAAAAATGATATTTACGGAGCCTTGCCCTTTTTCGCCTTCCCTCCGTCAAAGACGATACGATTTCACATCCGAATCGGCAAATGGCGGATAAGCGCAAAAAACAGACATCGTTCCGACAGAAAAAGCGCTTTAGGCAAAAAAAACGGGGATTTCAAGCATCTCTTGAAATCCCCGCAGGCGTTTCGTGTTGGCGTTAAGGCGCGCCTGAAGTTCGGTTATCTTCCTCCGTTTAAACGCTTTTCAGCCGCATTTCCGTTCCGCTTTCGCGAATGCGCAGCCTCAGCGTATTCCTCCCGGCGCACGTATTCTTCCGGGCGCAATTCAAACAAAGCCCTTTAAGAGGCGAAACATCGCCATGCATTCACCTCCGCAATTCATGCGAACCGTCTTAAACCGCCAAACACAATTTTACAGAAGCAATTCACCGCACTCACTTATCAAACTCGCAGGTGAAACTTCCGAACGAAGCATCGTTACCGTAGAATTTATTGTTCACAATATCCCAGAAGCCGACTTCCCCGTTATTGTGAGTTCTCGTGTCTCCGGTAATGGAACCCGCCTCGTAGCTCGTGATTTTCTTAATCAGACGACACGGTATAAGGCGCATATGATCACCATCCGGATGGGTTATCTCCACGTTGTAACAATCCCCCTCAAAACGATATCTGTTAAGTGCAAGGTTTGAATTCCGGTTTCCCACGCTGTGATTATGGAAAAGATACATATCGTATCCGTTATTCGCCTGAACGCTTGTCGAACCCGTCAGGACCGTATCGTTAACGGACACCTTGTTCGCTGTGTCGAACCATCTTCTTATCTTATACACATCGGTATTATTCATATCTATTCCCTCTTGGGTCGAAGCATTACCTGCTTCCACCGCATCAATTCTCACCCTGCATTTTCCGACGGAAGAATCATAATACACAAACGTACAATAGCTTGCAGTCGGACCAGTATCTTTTCGGCTGCCGAAGATAAACGATTCAAACCTGTCAAAGCGCAAATACATTGTGATGTCCATCGCCGTATTTCCCTGCAAACGCGTGTTCAAAAAAGCCTGTCCTTTAACGTTCACATAGTTCACCGGCTCGAAATACGCCGTACTCAAAGGATTTTCAAGAGAATCCCACTGCGCATACATGGTTATGATTCCTCCCTTCCATGCGCTTGATTCATGCTTGTCGTGGTACCAAACGCCCGTACCGTCCGCCTTGGTGTTCCAGCCTATGAACTTACTGCGAGCCTTTGTGAAAGCGTTCCGGTTCAAAGCGTGAGCCTCCCCGTCCAAAATAAAAGACTGGTCATCCATCACGCCGGAGCCTCCGTTTGCATTGAACCGGATAATGCAAAGCTCATCGTTGGAGAAATATCCGCCTAATTTGTTCGCTTGTCCGTAGAAGACCCCGTCTCCGTTGTTCAAACCGTTATTTGACTTATCCCACATTCCGAGTTCGCCCTTCTTATGCACAAATCTATCCGACGCAGAGGTTGCGGGAATATCCTGCATGAGAATAACCGGAATGAAATCCCGTGCCAGAGCCTCGTTAGAACTGTAGAACTTAAAAGAATAAATCCTGATCCGGCTTCCGGCGTTATCTCCGTAGGCGTCATAATCGTTTGCGTATCCCTTTCCGTTGTCACTCAAATTAAAACCGAAAAGCGCAACGTTGTAGTTAACCATTCTTCCGTTTCTTGCGTCTCCTATCACAAGATCCTGCCTGCTTCCGCCCTC
>CAMKAB010000222.1 GCA_946410375.1 uncultured Spirochaetaceae bacterium | reverse complement strand
GTTGTACAAAAGAAATTATTGATGAAAACTTGTTTGAACAAAGGACAATAGCAAAACCATGTATCGGTTGTGCTAAAGGAGACAATCTGAAACACAATGGCATTTACTGCGTTATTAAAGATTGGGAAACCCGTAGGAAGATTCGTTTTGCAGATATGGTACTTGGAGGCGTAAAATAATGGCACGGATTTTTAATCAGGCTTTTGAGCAAAAACTGATTTATGTTTATCGTATTAATGATGCTACCCATGAAGGAATCCTTAAAATCGGAGAGGCCTCTTGTAATGCAGGAATGGCTTATTTCGCATTTGAGCCGTGTTGTAAAGAATTAAATGCCGCAGCAAAGGAGCGAATCCGGCATCAGACTCAAACTGCCGGAGTTTCTTTTGAACTTCTATATACGGAAGCAACCGCTTATATGAAAGGTGAAAATCTGATAGTTTTCCGGGACCATGACATTCACGATATTCTTGTTCGCTCCGATATCAAGAGAAAAGTATTTGACATAGAGCATAAGGCAAACGAATGGTTTTACACCGACCTTGAGACAGTTAAAAAAGCAATATCCGCCGTAAAAGAAGGAAGAACATCTCTTAACGCAAGCGAAATCAGTAATGGCAAAAGTCCCGTAATATTCAGACCGGAGCAGACGGAAGCAATCAGAAAGACAATAAAACAGTTTAAGAAGTCTGGCGGAAGTCGTCAAATGTTATGGAACGCAAAAATGCGGTTCGGTAAAACACTTACCGCATTACAGGTTATCAAGGAATGCGGTATTCGCAGAACTTTGATTTTAACCCATAGGCCTGTTGTTGACAAAGGGTGGTTTGAAGATTATGAAAAGATCTTTTTTGATAGACCGGAATTTCTTTACGGATCAAAAAATCGTGGAGCAAATTTGGATGAATGCGAGCAGGTTTTTGATGGTTCCGACACAGGGAGTTATATTTATTTTGCTTCAATCCAGGACATGCGCGGTTCGCTTCTTGTAGGCGGCAAGTTTGCAAAGAATGAGGAAATATTCGGTATCGGCTGGGACCTAATCATAATTGATGAAGCGCATGAAGGAACTCAAACAGAACTCGGAAAAGCCGTTCTTTCAAAATGCCGCAAAGAAAATACACGGGTCCTTCACCTTTCAGGCACGCCGTTTAATCTAATGGACGATTTCAAAGAAGAGGAAATCTATACGTGGGATTATGTAATGGAGCAAAAGGCTAAAGCTGAATGGGAGAGGGTTCATCAGGGAGACCCGAATCCTTATTCCGTGCTGCCAAAGCTCAGCATTTATACATATAATCTGGGTAAACTTTATCCGGAATATGCTGATGCGGACATAGCTTTTAACTTCCGTGAGTTTTTCCGCACAGACTCAGACGGCTGTTTTATTCACAAAGCAAACGTTAAGCAGTTTCTTGATTTGCTTACAAAAGAAGATGCCGAGTCAAATTATCCATATTCAAAACCGGAATACAGGCGGAATTTCCGCCATTCTCTTTGGATGGTTCCGGGAGTAAAAGAAGCCAAGGCTTTGAGCCGCCTTTTGCAGGAACATCCTGTTTTCGGACAGTTTGGCATTGCAAATGTTGCAGGTAGCGGAGATGAAGAAGAGGAAGAAAAAGAAGCCCTGAAAAAGGTTGAAAAGGTAATCGGCTCGAATCCCGGGGATTCCTATTCAATAACTCTTTCTTGCGGGAGGCTTACAACAGGAGTAAGCGTAAAGCCTTGGACAGCTTGTTTTATGCTTTCTGGAAATTTCAATACGTCGGCAAGCACATATATGCAAACAATTTTCCGAGTGCAAACTCCCGCTGTAATTGGAGGAAAGCAAAAAGAAGAATGCTTTGTGTTTGACTTCGCCCCGGACAGAACGCTTAAAGTGATTGCAGAAACTGCAAAAATCTCTGCTAAAGCCGGGAAAACAACTCAGAATGATCGCGAGATTTTGGGTGAGTTTTTAAATTTTTGTCCGATTATAGGTTTTGAAGGCAGCCGGATGAAAGCATACAATACGGAAAAAATGCTCGGAGAGCTTAAGAAAGCCTATATTGAGCGGGTTGTCAAAAACGGCTTTGAAGACAGCTATCTCTATAGCAGTGAACTGCTTTATATGGATAAAACCGCTCTTGAAGAGTTTAATAAACTAAAAGAAATAATAGGTACATCAAAAGCGCAGGGGAAAATAGGCAACATCAATGTGAATTCACAGGGCTTAACTGATGAACAGAGGGAGCTTTTATCTCAGCAGGAAAACCGCAAAAAACCGGAAAAAGAATTCACTCCGGAGTTGCAGAAAGCCCTGGCACGGGAGAAAGAAGCTAAGAAAAACCGCGACATTGCTATTTCCATTTTAAGAGGTATTTCCATTAGAATGCCTCTTTTGATTTATGGTGCGGATTTAAACGAGCGCTTGGACGGAACGGAAATACCAATTACGATAGATAATTTCACGGATGTGATTGACGACCTTTCATGGGAAGAGTTCATGCCGATGGGTGTGACAAAAGAAAAGTTTAATTCATTCAAAAAATATTATGATCCGGATATTTTTCGTGAAAGCGGCGTTCGCATAAGAGAAATGGCAAAGGCTGCGGATAATTTGAGCATTGAAGAGAGGATTGAACGCATCAGTATGATTTTCGGTACTTTCAGGAATCCTGATAAAGAGACAGTTCTAACTCCGTGGAGCGTTGTGAATATTCATCTTTCTCAAAGTTTTGGAGGCTGGTGTTTTTATGATAGCGCTTTTAAGGAGGCTGTTTCCGAGCCGATATTTATTAAACAAAATAACGTTACGAATGAAGTTTTTAAG
>CAMKAB010000221.1 GCA_946410375.1 uncultured Spirochaetaceae bacterium | reverse complement strand
TTTGCTGTTTTTCCATTGACTTTTTTAATGACGGTTTTTGCAGTAATAGATATGTTTATTGCAAACAGTGGAGAGTTTTTTTTTGGATTGGGAGACATTCTCCCTTTTTCTTTTTTGATTTTTTTCTTTTTTTCAGCTTTGTTTTTTTTGGTGTCTTTTTTATTACCTAATAAATTATTTAAATATTATCTTGCTCTTTTGTATGCGGTAACTTTTTGCTTTTTTATTCAGGGTAATATTCTTAGAACAAATTTCGGACTTTTGAATGGTGAGGAAATTATTTGGTCAAACTATATGCTAAGCCAGGTCTTGAGTTTTTTTGTTTGGATTTCTGTTATAATCTTTCTAATTATTTTAGTTTCTAAAAATTCCAAAAAAACAATTAAGGTTTGTAGGTATTTAAGTTTGGCTATTGTGCTGATTGAAATGGTAGCTTTGCTTAGTGTTTTTTTTCAACACAAACAAGAAACTGCTAAAGAAGCATATCTGTCTCAAAAAAATGAATTTACCGTGTCAAAAGACAGAAATACTATTGTGTTTCTTTTGGATGCTTTTGATGCGGAAATAATGAATGGGCTTTTATCCTCAGAAACAAACAAGGTCTTGTATGATGTAGAAACAGAATTTAAAGATTTTACTTTTTATAATAACGTGGTGGCAGGTGCAACACGTACAAAGTATGCAATTCCGTTTATTTTTACTGGTGTTACAAATAAAGAACCGGTATCTTATACGAAATACTTGAAAAATCAGTTTGAAAAGTCCGTATTCATAAAAACGCTTAAGGAATTGAATTGCGACTCTTCTGTTTTTACTGTTTCAAATTATATTGATACGTCTTTGAATGATGTTTTTAATAATTTGGTCTCTGAAAAAAAGAAAGTCAGTTCCCGTTTCGGATTAACATCGCATTTTTATAAACTTGTTTTATACAGGTATGTTCCGACTCCGTTGAAAAGGTGTTTTTGGATGTATAGCGGAGATTTTGACAGGTGGATTGCTAACGATATAGAGGATAAAACGCCGTATGTCATTGATGACGTAAAGTTTTATGCGCATTTAAAAAAAACAGGTTTGAAAGCTAATGATAAAGATAATTCATTTAGATTTTTTCATTTATTCGGACCTCATTCTCCGTTTACAATGACGGAAAAAGGGGAACGGGTAAAGGTCGGAGAAAGCACTCTTATCAGGCAGGCTATGGGATCTTTGAATATAGTATCCGCTTATCTTGAAGAATTGAAACGCTTAAATCTTTATGACAACGCCACAATCATCGTAATGGCGGACCACGGAGCTTTAGATAAGGAGCAGAACCCTGTTTTCTTGCTGAAAGAGAGCAATAAAAGAAAAGCTTTTTCTATAGATAGCATGTCTTTATCTTACAAAAATGTGCCTGATATGCTTGTAAGCGCCGTGAAAGGGGAGAATTTAAATATTTCCCAATATGACTGTAAGGATAATGTAAGGTATTTTTATCAGCAAAAAGATGAAAACAATATCACAAGACTGATAGAATATGTAATTAACGGCGATGTTTCAAACAGGAAGAACATAAAAGAAACCGGAGTCGTTTATTATGGCGATTCTAATAACGATACAAATGGCGATGTAAATAATTATAAGCTAGGAACCACGCTTTTCTTTACTTCTGAAGCAACTGGAAATAAGTATGCGAGGAAAGGTTTTTACAAAAATGAGGGTTCTCATACTTGGACAGGCGGAAAGGAAAGCGAGTTGTTGTTTGTTGTAAAAGAGAAATGCAAAGACCTGTTCTTAAATTTGGATTATTCAATGGCTAACGGAACTCAGAATGTTGATTTGTACGTAAATGATAAATATGTTTTAAGCTGGACGGCAAAAGGCGAAGAAAAGAAAACGTTGATGATTCCGAGGGACTTTGTCGGAAATAACGGAATTATCAAAGTCGTTTTTAAGTTTCCTAATGCCTGTTCCCCTTATGAATTAGGAACGGGTACTGATCGGAGATTGTTAGCATTAGCCTTTTTTTCTTTAAGGCTTTCCACAGGAGATCTTGAAAAAGTATTGCTTAGTGAGTCCGAAGTTTATACGCTGGGTACGAAACTTGATTTTTCTGAAAAAGGAGATTTAGTAAAGCGATATATTGTTGATGGCTTTTCATATGCTGAATCTTGGGGTACTTGGTCTTTGGGAAAAATGAGCCGAATGAGGTTTGTATTAAAAAAACCATTTAAAAATCTCTTATTAAATTTCGATTGTAATGTATATGGAAAAACGCAGCCTATTACTTTGTATGCTAACGGTGTAGAGATATGCAAATTTGAAAAGGGCGGAAATCATTCGGTTTTTATTCCTAAGGAATGTATATCTAAGAATGGCATATTGACTTTATCTTTTCTTGCTCCGAATGCCTCATCTCCTGCGGAGAATGGGCAAAGTTCCGATAAAAGAGTGCTCGCTATCGGGTTTAGAACGATGCAAATTTCGGAATTAAATATAAAAAATTCTGATTTGTTGTTGCAAGGATCAGCGTTTCTTAAAGCATCGGATACGGAAGCAGAAAAAAAGGAATCAGGTTCACAAACAGATGGTGCTTTAAACAAGGGGGAAAATTTAACTAGTAACAAGGTTATCCTTTTCTTGTCTAGGATTTTCAGCTATCTCTATTCCGCTTCGGGTAGAAATTATCTTCTTGCCTTGCTTCTCTTTACTCTTTTAACGAAGATTGTTCTTCTGCCTGTGGGCGTCTGGTCTCAAAAGAACAGCAACAAGCTGGCGTCCTTGCAGGCGGTCCTGCATAATCTTAAGGCGTCTGCTTTCGGGAGTAGGGATTATATTGC
>CAMKAB010000220.1 GCA_946410375.1 uncultured Spirochaetaceae bacterium | reverse complement strand
TTCCATGAGCAGAACGATTATGTTTATCCACACGGCATCCGACCCCACCGTTGAGTGTACGCTGGTTCCCGATATGTCTCTCGCAGTGGCGGAGCGCTTTGCGCTGGACGGAAAGAAGGTCCTTGTTCTTTTAACCGATATGACGAACTTCTGCGATGCGCAGAAAGAAATGGCTATTACGATGGAGCAGGTTCCGTCTAACAGAGGATACCCCGGAGATTTATACAGCTGTCTCGCTTCCCGCTATGAGAAGGCGGTTGACTTCGAGGGTGCGGGTTCGCTCACTATCCTGGGAGTTACCACAATGCCGGGCGATGACGTAACTCATCCGGTTCCTGATAACACCGGATACATCACAGAGGGGCAGTACTACCTGAAAAACGGCCACATCGAGCCGTTCGGAAGCCTTTCCAGATTGAAGCAGAACGTAAATAAGGACACGAGAAACGACCACCGGGCTCTTATGGACGGAATGATTAAACTGTATAGCGCATACAAGGAGAGTTTGGAAAAGAAGTCCATGGGTTTCTCAATGAGCGAGTGGGACGAAAAGCTTTTGAAGTACGGCGAACTGTTTGAAACAAAGCTTATGGATCTTTCCGTGAACATTCCGCTCGAAGAGGCTTTGGATTTAGGCTGGAAAATTCTTTCCGATTGTTTTGAGCCGAATGAAACGGGATTGAAGACGGACCTTATCAAACAGAGATGGCCTCGGGCTCTTTCCTGATATGAGGAATAACAGAGATGGCAGTAAAACTGACAAAGAATGAACAGAAAGCTCAAAAAGACTCTTTAAAGCAGTTTGAACGCTACCTGCCTACCCTACAACTTAAAAAACAACAGCTTCAGATGGTTATTATGCAGATTTATGCAGAGCTGGAAGAGAAAAAGGCGGAGAGGGAACGCGCTATAGGCGGACTTGACGACTGGATTTCGGTTTTTGCGGAAAACGCTCTTTTTTCGAAGGATCTGAAGATAGAAAATCTGGTAAAGCCGGATAAAGTGATAAGTAGTACGGAAAATATTGCAGGAGTGAATATTCCCGTGTTTGAAGAGCTGACTTTCAAGGATATAGAATACGATGTTGATGATTATCCGCTCTGGGTGGACACGGCGTTGGTGAAGCTCAGAGATATCGCGCAGATAGATGCTCTCTTGAAGGTTCTGAACGAACAGGTGCGGCTTTTGGAAAAGGAGCTCAGAACCACGAGTCAGCGTGTTAATCTTTTTGAAAAGGTGAAAATACCGGAAGCGAAGGAGAATATCCGCGTGATAGGGATTTATCTGGGAGACCAGCAGACATCTGCGGTGGTCCGCGGAAAGATTGCGAAGAAAAAGCTGCAAGGAAGGGCGGAATGATAGAGAAAATGAAAAAAGTCGGCATCCTCGGTTCTGCTCCGAATAAAACGCAAATGCTTGATTCCTTGAGGGAGTTAGGTGTTTTGCACTTATCAGAGAAGGCGTCGCCGGAGAGTGGCGTGTCGGACGCGTTCGCTTCGCTCACAAGGATGCAGATGGTCCTGTCCGAGTATCCCGAGGCATCGGGAAAGACGTCGGAAAAGGCTCAGGGAAAAGGAAAAGGCGCCGGAAAGAGCGGAAAGGCCGCGCTGAAGAATGCGGGGGCTGTTCTTTCGGATGAGGAGTTTAAGAAGCTTCACGCGGAGGCTGTGGCGGCGTATGAGAGAAAAAAGTCGCTCACCGATGAGCGCACAAGGCTGAACCTGCTGCTTGATTCGGTGTCGCCGTGGGGGGACTTCAATCCTGCGGATGTTTCTTCTTTGAAAGAAGAAGGCGTGGAACTGCATTTTTACCGAATGGGAAAATCCGAGTACGCTCGCCTTTCGGAAGAAAAAGACATTTCTTTTATCGCACTGAAATCCGTGGATAAAATGGAGACAGTTGCGGTGCTCGGAAGCGCGCTTGACAAAAGCTGGCCGTGCATAGAGTTTCTTCTTCCCGAGATGGGCAAAGGCGAGATTGAGCGGAAAACGGCTGAGATACAAACAGAGACGGAAAAGTGCGAGGCGGTGCTGAAAAACGCGGCGCATTACCTGTCGAGTTACAAGGCTCAAATAGTGAAGGCGAAGAACGCGCTCCTTTATTCGTCTGTGAGCAACACGGTTAAAAACGATAGCGGGATTATTTACCTTGAGGGTTATGTACCCGAGGCGGACACAGAGGCGTTTAAAAAGGTTGCGAAGGATAATGCGTGGGCGTACGCGATTTGCGATGTGGATAAGGACGACGAAAGCGTTCCCACAAAAGTTAAATACAACAAGGTAACCAAAATTATCGAACCGCTGTTTGATATCCTGGGAATCCTCCCGGGTTACAGAGAGCAGGACGTTTCCCTCTGGTTCCTGATCTTCTTTACGATCTTTACGGCGATGATTATCGGCGACGGCGCTTACGGCGTCATCTTCCTGATCGTTGCGATCGCAATGACGATCAAGTTCAAGAAGGTCAACAATGCGATTTTCCTGGTCTATGTGCTTTCGATCGCCACCATAGTATGGGGCGCGATCACGGGCACGTGGTTTGGTACGGAAGCGGCGATGAAGATCCCGATCCTGAAAGCATTGGTTATCCCGAATTTCGCCAACTATCCGGAGCTTTTCGGTGTGACGGCAACCCAGCAGCAGAACACCATCATGAAGTTCTCCTTCACACTTGGTGTTATCCAGATCTCTCTTGGCGCTCTCCTCAGCATTAAGAAGAAGGTCCAGGAGAAGAACCTGTCATTTGTTGCTGACATCGGCTGGATGATCGCGATCATCTCGATGTACCTGCTGTCGCTCTTCCTGGTCATCGGCCAGAAGATCAATATCACT
>CAMKAB010000219.1 GCA_946410375.1 uncultured Spirochaetaceae bacterium | reverse complement strand
AGCAACGCAACCCCCGGCGGCAAGGCAAGCGCTTTCTGACTCCCGGTTATGAGGACATCTATTCCCTTCGCGCTCATGTCTATTTTATCGGCAAGAAATGAAGATATGGCGTCCACAATCAAAAACAAACCGTTTCTCCTGCAAAAAGACGAAATAACATCCAAATCGTACAATACTCCGGTGCTTGTTTCATCTATGTTTACAACAAAGGCTGTAAAACCCCCGTTATCAAACGGCCTTAAATCATCCTCTTTAACAGAATGTCCGGGAAGAGGATTCACTTCCGCAAAAGGGATTTTATGTATGGTTAAAAGTTCGGCGAAGCGATGTCCGAAACCGCCTCCGTTTATAAGAAGCACCTTGTCTTTTCCGCTTAGCGTGTTAATAACGGCAGCTTCCATTCCGCCTGTTCCGCTTGTTGTGAGGAACACCGTCCTCGAACCCCGGGGCGCATAAGAAAACTCCAGCATAAGGCGTTCATTTTCCAGCATCAGCGCGGAAAATTCTTCAGTTCTGAAATACGGAACGTTCAACGCTCCGAGGGAGCGCACTTCCGCTGCCGCCATCACCGGTCCGACAGCAAAATTCAGCATTTCCTTCTCAACCTTTTCAATATTCTCGTATTTGCTAATCATTCCTAATTCCTTTTAGTAAAATCATTCTGTAGCTTTCAATTCTTTTCACACATGACAAGAACAAAAGCCCGCATTTCATCCGCTTTTTTTCTATACATTTTTACATGCGAAATAAAGAAACACAATAAAGTATCACAATTTTTCGGATATTTCGCTTACCCGTGCCTTTTCAAGTTCCAAAAACTCCCTGTAGTGTTCCGCAGTTTCCCTGATTCTGCTTTTCAAATCAGGCACTCCCGTGTAATCTCCGAAAAGTTCGGTAAGGGCTTCCTTGTAGCGGAGAGGAATCATAAACGAACCGATGTCCGATTTATATTCCGTGAGTTTCTGATAGTAAAGAGAGGTAAGATAATACGTTCCCCCGTAAGAATTTGCATTAATAAGCCTTTTGGAAGTCCTGCTGTCGTACGCCTCGGCGGACTTCAGATACAATTCAAACGCCTTGTTTTTATTCTTGAACAGAAACAAAATCTTACCTACCGCAATTTCCAACCATCCGCGAGGACTCACAAAGGGGTTTATCTCAAAAAGAGGCGTGTTTTTAACGCTGATAACGGCGCTTGCCCGTCTGAGCCGCTTGCAAAATTTTTTCGACTCCCTCTCATCATCCGGCGTTCCCGCGAGAAAAAAGACATCCACATGAAGGTGAAACGTACTGAAAGGCATTTTGCCTAGTCGCATTATAACGCCCTGCCGTCTCGGATTGTTCTCCAGCACGTCATAATAAAACGGCGGCTCCAAATACAATTCAAGAGCCTCAATCAAAGCCTGCCTATCGCGTGCATGAACAAAAACATCTATATCGTAATCCCACGGAATTATCCCGCCGTCTCTGATAACGCCCAAAAGCGATCCGAACGCAAGCTGATAGTCTATTTTGTTCTGACGACAGACCCTGTCAAACGCCTTCAATATGGAAACCGCTATTCCCTGATATTTTTCCTGTAGCGCAAACATCTCCTTGAAATCAGGCGGTGCGAACGGACTCCGCAATGCTTCTTGTAAAAATTCTTCTTTTGTCATCTTCTATTCTTAAAATCTCTTATTTCATTTCTGAACATAAACATATTCGCAAACAGATATACAATGCACACCGCCGCTTTATATGCGCAATTCGTCAATGAAAACGAACTCACTTTTGAAAGTATTGTATATAACATTCCGATAAAAATAAACAAGAGAACAACCCCTTCCTGCATTATGAAAGAAAAAAAACGCAATCCGATATTTTCGTATCTTGTACTGATATACACAACGATGGAGACTCTCACAATCATTGAAACCGCATCGGATGCAACCGAACCGTACACCCCGAACCGAGGAATAAGGACGGAGCTTAGAATAACGTTTATTATACTGCCAGTGAGCGTGGCGATAAAAAGCTTTTTTGAAGCCGCTTTGTAATAAAAAAGAACGCTTACATAAAAATAGTACGTTATTTTTATCACATAAACCCCGACAATCAGCGGAATATAACGCCACGCTTCGGAATACGAGGAATCAATCAAAAGAATAATCACTTCCTGGGAAAAAAGAGCGAGTCCTATGCAGCATATCCCGATAACAGCCACAAGGAGCCCGGAGGTTCCCCTGATTGTTTTTTTATAATCCCCCTTTCCCGCATGAAGCATCTCATAAAGCCACGGTCCGTAGGCATTGTTCACATAGTTCTGGATAACATCCGCAACTTCCCCGAACTTGCTTGCAATGGAAAAAACCCCCACTGCGGAAAGAGACGAAGTTCCCCCGATTAAAACTTTTGACACAAGAGTGGCGATTTGCGTGGAAAGATTATGCGGCATAATCGGAATGGAATATTTCAGCGTTGTTTTCAATAAGGCTCCGTCAATGCAAAAAGTTATAGCCTTATGACGAAGCGCATCAATCATGTAAACCGCAAAGAAAAGGAAAACATGTATGGTTCCGGCAAGGATAATCCCTATCGCCCCCGCTTTTCTCAACACAACAAAATAAACTGTGAGAAGAACTTTTAACACAAACAGGGAAAAAGACACTAAGGAATATGTGCGAGCCCTCTGCTGACTTTGAAGAATACTCTCGTAAATCATTCGTTGACAATGAAAAAGAATCTCAATCAAACAGACGAATATTACGGGAAAGAATGAAGCGCCCGAGAAAACGTACTTTGAAAGCGCCCCTCTGAAAGCGGTAAACAACCCCATATACAACAAAGAGG
>CAMKAB010000218.1 GCA_946410375.1 uncultured Spirochaetaceae bacterium | reverse complement strand
TAAATTATGATTACAAAAGACATTGCTTATATCGGTGTGAATGACAAAAAAATAGATTTGTTTGAAGGGCAATACAAGGTTCCGAACGGAATGGCGTATAATTCGTATCTCATAACGGATAAGGATATCGCGGTGATGGATGCTGTTGATGTGAATTTTGTTGACGAGTGGCTCGGGAATATTAAAAATTCCCTGAAAGAAACGGGAAGAGAGCCGTCTTATCTCATCGTTCAGCATATGGAGCCGGATCACAGCGCGGGTATTGACCGCTTTATGAAAACATATCCGAACGCCAGGATCGTGTCTTCCGCAAAGGCGTTCGCGATGATGAAGAATTTCTTCGGTACTGATTATTCCGAAAGACGTATCGTTATTGCAGAGGGCGATACGCTGAATTTAGGGGAGCACGTTCTTTCTTTTATTGCGGCTCCGATGGTGCACTGGCCGGAGGTTATGTTCACGTATGATTCAAAGGATAAGGTCCTTTTTTCCGCTGACGGTTTCGGAAAGTTCGGAGCGTTGGATACGGACGAAGATTGGGCGTGCGAGGCGCGACGGTATTATTACGGTATTGTCGGAAAGTACGGCGCACAGGTGCAGAATGTATTGAAAAAGGCGGCAAAGCTTGATATTCAGGTTATCTGTCCGCTTCATGGTCCGGTTCTTACGGAAAATCTCTCGTATTATGTTGATCTATATAACACATGGTCCGCCTATGCTTCAGAGTCGAGCGGAGTTGTTATCGCGTATACTTCCGTGTATGGTCACACTAAGAAAGCGGTGGAGATTTTAGCGGAAAAGCTTAGAGAAAAGGGCGTTCAGAAGGTGTCTGTTACGGATCTTGCCAGAGATGATATGGCTGAGGCTGTTGAGGATGCGTTCAGATATCCGAAGATTGTTCTTGCCAGCACCACATATAATGCGGAAGTGTTTCCGTTTATGAGAGAGTTCATCAATCATTTGGTGGAAAGAGGGTTTAAGAATAAGATGATTGCTTTTGTTGAGAACGGTTCGTGGGCTCCGATGGCTAAGAAAACAATGCAGCGTCTTTTGGAGCCGTGCAAGAACATAACTTATGCGGAGAACGGCGTTACGATTTTGTCCGCTTTGAGCGATGAAAACTTGAAGCAGATTGATTCTCTTGCCGATGAACTTGCAGGATAATGGAATATTTCTGATTTCGTATTATGTCGGATGTGCGCGCTGAGCGTACCGGGCGGATGTTTTTCTTGCTTTTGCAACAATAATGAGGTATTTTGCGGGGCGTGCGCAGCGGATAGGACATAATTGAAGATGGAGGCGTTCGCGGAGAAGCCGGATGATACAGTCGGGACGGGCTGTTCGTTGCGGTTTTGAGGCGGGCGCTTTTTTTATTGTGCGTGGTGCGGAGGGCGGAAAAGTTTAAGATTTAAGACATGCTATTGCGTATGGCGGGAAGCGGTCGGGGTGTTCTCGGACATTTTAAGGCTTAAGACACGCTATTGCGTAAACCGCGGAGCGAGCAGGTTATTCGGGGATGTTTTAAGGTTTTAGACCCGTTATTGCGTAAACAGCGGAGCGAGTAGGTTATTTGCGGACGTTTGCAGGTTTTACGGTAGATTTTATTTGTTGTCCGAGTCCTGTATCCGCTTTACGTTGTAAAAATCCAGTATCGTGATTAGGAGCATTGCTGTAAGTCCTGCGGTAAATCCGCCGTTGTATAGCACAAAGCCTCCGTGCATTAAGGCTGTGGAGGAGCAGAGAACGGCGTCCAGCATTCCTGCTATAATCCCGTATTTTATTCCGTAGCATCCGGTGAACGGGCAAAGTCCGGTGGCGAATGCAAGTCCGTTGATATACACCTGCGTGGTTATCGTCCACGGTATGGAGAGGTCTGTGAAGATGAAAACAAAACCTGCGAGAGCGGATAAGAGAATGTAGCCCATTGCCACCGGCCACGTGTTTCTCGGTGTTTGTCCTGATGCTGAGAATGTTATTGCGGCGATGATAACGCCGGTGGTGGGTCCGGTGAAGCCCGCACCGTTTGTGAGGAGCATAGCCGTGTTCAAAAACGCCAGCACTCCGAGTCCGTATAATCCGATATTGATGAAAGTGAGGGGTATTCCGAACCGCTCAACGAACATATCGGAGTGTCCGTCGCAAAGCCAGATTTTCCTGTAGCCCGAAAAAGAGAAGTTGTTTTTGATAAATCCGTATAAGAGCGTGAGGAAGAAAACGGTGATGAAATATATATTCACGAATAGGAGATGGTTTCTTTCCGCGGCTTCGTAAATCGGGTTCGTCCTCACTATTACTTCGGGCATTTCTATTCCGAATGTTTTATAAAACAGGGCGAATGCGAACATTCCGTATAAGCCGATTGCAAGTCCTGCTTTGTAGAGGTTGAATCCCTGGTGCATACGGCCTGTTCCTGGAAGGAGAGACGGCACTATGAAGCCCGAGATTACGCTGAAAATAACCGCTAAAATAAGCCCTGTCGCCGAGATGTGCGGGGTTAGCTGGGAAAACGAAGCGCCTTGCGCGTATCTGAAAAGAAAATCGCTGATGAACGGTCCCAGTGCGGTGGAAAAAAAGGCGATGTGAATGTTCTCTTTAATCGGTCGGTGCGTAATAAGACAGTAAAGAAAAACCCCTGCCATGCAGAACGACATGTTTACAATGTTGAGTCCGTAGAAACAGTGCGCCAGTACGAGAAAATAGGCGGCAAGCGTGGTTTCGTTCATTTCAGTGCGGGTAAGTTTTATTAAAAGGTTACATAGGAGCGTACAGAGAGAGGCGTTCAGGAAGGTGGCTCCGAGCCCTCCAAGAGCGAAATAATCGGTTACGAGTTTAGACGGAGAGAGAATTA
>CAMKAB010000217.1 GCA_946410375.1 uncultured Spirochaetaceae bacterium | reverse complement strand
TCGAGGAAGAAACCACCTCAAACGAAGAATCTGTCCGTGCATAAAGGTCGAAATATAAACAGCCCACCCATTCGAGAAAGGAACCATCTCAAACGAAGAATCTGTCCGTGCATAAACTCAAAATATAAGCAATTCACTCACTCGAGAAAGAAACCATCTCAAACGAAGAATTTGTCCGTACATAAACTCAAAAATATAAACAGCCCGCTCACTCGAGAAAGGAACCATCTCAAAGAAAGAATCTGTCCGTGCATAAACTCAAAAATAAAAGCGATTCACTCACTCGAGAAAGGAACCATCTCAAACGAAGAATCTGTCCGTGCATAAACTCAAAAATATAAACGCTTCACTCCCCGGCTTGCCATACTCCGCCGCTTTTCAATCCGCAAAGAACATTCTCCGCCCAGTTCCTGTTCGCCTTCGGATTCTGCGGACTCGGGTGAGTCACGGAAAGGATGCGAGGATTGTTCAATTCATGCGATAAACGCTCCTCTCCCAGAATAAACCGAAGTTTCTCCTCGGCGTATTTTCCGATTCCGATTGCGTCCTCAGGCTTCAAAACCGCCAAAATTCCGCTCAAATACTCATTGCAAACAGCTTCCAACGCGTTTCTCTCACTTTTAATCAATTTGTCGGGTGTTATGTTTTTCGCCGTTTTTTCCCTGGAAATGAACACAAGCGGACAATAGTTAAGCACGGCATTATCCTTAAAAAAATCCTCCGCACTCGGAAAAACACCCTGAACAAGACCCCAAAACCGTTTTCCCGAAACCTCGCTTCGCTTGCAATTAAACCCCGTTACGGGACGAGCGGGGTTATATTCCCGAGGTTCTCTCACAGGCATTTCTATTTTCAGATAATCACGAACCGCATTTACCTCTCCGAACGGCACACCGGTTTGCATCATTCCGAACGGACCGGGATTCATTCCCAGAAACACGTTTTTCACCGTATGTCCCATATACTTTTCAATATACGCGCGATGAGGCTCCCATGCATAGTCAAGCGGATTATACACATAGGCATCTATCGTAAAATGAAGGCTCTTTATTCTATTGTTAAAATTTTCTGTCAAACTGATAATGTCTTTTGCCGTAATCATTTCACCACCTTTTACGACTCTTCGGAAAAATTCCCTTCAGAAGAATCTTCCCTCCGGCATGCGGAGAAGGCCAAGAATAAAAACAAAACCGCAGGAACCGACAGTACCAGATTTCTTTTCAAACTCAGCTCATAAGCGAAATCCTCGGAATACAGCATTTTCTCTTTTCCCCCGAACATCGAAAAACGCAGCAGATAAAAATGGCACAAAGCGACTCCCGCCATAAATGCGACAAACACCATGCAATACAGGAAAACGGCGTACCGGGGTTTGCGTCCCCGTGCGGACAATCTGTTGTAAAACGCCGTCATCAAGCGATTCATGTTTGCCGTCATCATCGTAGGTGTGTAAGAATGCGCTCCGGATTTTATAAACGAATGAAGCATAATCGCACTGACAAAACCGATAAATCCCGCGGATACAAGATCAAATCCGGAGGAAAAACCCTGATGTGCCGATCCCGGAACAAAAATCACAGCAATAATACAAACTGCGCAAACAAAAAGGAGACGTCTTATCGCCCTTTCCCCGCAATGCCTTTCGCATGAACATGCAAAGATTATTCCCGTTATGAAAGACACAATTATGCAGACGAGCGGTAAAATCTCGGAAAAATTCCCTTCAACGATTTTTGATACGAGCGTTACCGTGTTATTTGTTTGCATTGTGGAATAAATCCCGTAATTATCCTTACAGAATGCGTTGAGCATTCCGCCGATAAAAGAGAGAATAAGCGCTTTCGTTCTTTCGCCGCAATTAAAAAACCTGAAATTATGACGCTCCATTTTTACCTTTCACATATGAAATTCATCTCACTATTTCTTTTTGCTACAAAGAAATCAGAGGAATTTGCATCTTCATTTTCCGTCTTTTCCGATAGATGAATCACTTTCGGCTTCTTTCAGTGAATCCGCAATTTCAAGATATTTATTCAGCATGGCGGCGGATTCTTCGTTTCTCCCCGTCTTGGCAAGACCGAGAGCATAGTTATACATCGCCTTCAAAGTAGCAGGATGGCTTTCCCCCAAAATCTTTGCCGAAGAGGTATAAATTTGCGCTTCCGTAAGGCACGCCTTTTCGTTCATTCCGGCTTCCCACATCTCTTCCGCCATCTCATTAAGAGCGTCCAGCGCTGTGATAAAATCCAAAAAATCCTGCTTTCTGTCCTCGCCCGGTGCAGAAAGAGAAGAAGCGTTCTCCTCTAAAACCCGCTTGTTTTCGCTCACAAGACTCGCCATATCGCGGGTTTTATTTGTATTTTCCTTTGCAATCTGCGCCCCGTCCGCAGAAAGTGCCATATCGCGAACCCGCCTCTCTTTCTCCGCAACGTTTTGCCGATTATCTCCCGCTGCGTTTTGTTCGTTTTTCTCAACTATTTCCATATACTTCACTTTACTTTAAACTCTCGTTTTCATTATCCGTTATCTCAAACCTGTACAACTCGAGCCCGGTTTTCGCATATTCTTCCTGCAATTCTTTATCCGGAAAAATTCCCAAATCCAGCTTAAAACGCATTGAAACAATCTCTTCTTCCGCATTTTCCGCCGTATAAAAGCGAATTTTATCCGTTTGCAAATTTCTAAGTATAAAATGTTCCATTTCCGTTTCCTTTCAGAATGGTTATTGCACTCGCAACACCCATTCATTTTGCAATTCTCTCCTGTTTCCGCACACGCCCTTCTAAAGATCTCATTTGAAATCACTTCAAACGGACATACGTTTTTCCTTGTCCTCCGTCATCAGGAAGAG
>CAMKAB010000216.1 GCA_946410375.1 uncultured Spirochaetaceae bacterium | reverse complement strand
AACTCCATTGTTTCTTCACTCGGTTGGTAATGAACGCCTCTTACATTAAGATTCATAGAAATCCTCCTTATAGGCTGTTTTTCGGGAAATTTTATCGCGAACGGTAAACGGAGCCGTATGAACGACACCGAAACAGCCACGCTTGAAACACCCCTTTAATTTAATCTTAAATGAGGAAAGGTCAAAAGTCAAAAATTTTTAAAACCGATTACGCACAAGGCAACCGATTACGCACAAACCGCGGGGAGAGGGGCGCCGAGTTATTTTTCAGATTGGGACCGGATTCGGGTAATGGTAATGGGCGCATCAAAAACGCTGCTTTTCGCTTTTCCTCACAATCCGGGAGTGAATAACGCCTTTTCCCGCATCCTTTTTAAACACCTTCTTTGCAATGGCTTTCTTGTGGCGAATGAGATAACACTTATGTATCTTCGCATTGCGCTTAAAGTCTTCATCAATCGTTTTTTCCGTTATATCTTCTATTTCAAACTCTTCAAAGAGCTCCCCGAAAAGTTTGAAACGGGTGTAGTTTGTGGAAAAAATCAACGTTCCGCTCTTATCCAGGTGCTTCATGCAGCTTCGTATGAGGTACCCGTGGTCGCGCTGAATATCAAACGTTCCGCGGCTCTTGCTGTTAGAGAAAGTGGGAGGATCGCAGAAAATGAGATCGAACATATCCCTGTTCTCCCTGAGGTACGTTATTGAATCGTTCCTGTAATAAAAATGATTCATTGTGGTGAATCCGTTCATCGCCATGTTCTTCATCGCCCAATCAAGGTATGTGGCGCTTGCATCCACGCTTACCGTGCTGAGAGCTCCGCCTGCGGCGGCGTACACCGTGGCCGTGGAAGTGTAGGAGAAGAGGTTCAGAAACCGTTTGTTACGGCTGTTAGCCTCGATATATTCGCGTACCGGTCTGTGGTCTAAGAAAATTCCCGTGTCCAGATAGTCCTGGAAATTAACGGAGAAATTGTGTTTATTTTCTTTTATAACATAGAAATGAGATGCCGACGGAGTGCTGTACTTTCCGTATTGCGCCGAGCCTCTTTGTTTTTCCCGTTTTTTTACGAAGATGTTCTCGATGGGAACATCCGTTACCCGTTCCGTGGCTAAAATGAGTTCGTTCAGTCTGCGCTCCGCATCCTCGGCGGGAATGCTCTTCGGAGCGGCATACTCGGAGAGCACTATCCAGCGTCCCTCGTAAATGTCCACCGCAGCACTGTACTCCGGCATATCCGCATCGTAAAGCCTGTAGCAGGTAACGCCTTTTTCCTTCATATTGTCGCCGATGGAAGCGAGGTTTTTCTTTAATCTGTTCGCCACCATCTGAGCTCCCGCGCTGAGCGGCTCGGAGAGTCTTTCTTCTCGTCTTTTCTGCGCACGGAGAAGCATTTCGTCCCGTTCAGCCTTGCTGAAAACGTAGTAGTGGGCAATCTGGCATTCCAGTCCGCCGTTTATAACGATGTTGGTTTTATTGGGTTTCATGTCAATGTAGCCCAAAAGCGTCTTATCAGATGAGAGAACCGAAAGGTACCAGCCGGCAAAAACGCTTCCTGCTTTGTTCCCGATTGCGAGGTAAATATCTTTGAGGTCGGCGTCCGAGAGCTCAAGCCTTACTCCGTACGGCGGATCCGTTACGACAAATCCGTGCGCGGCGGCTTTGTTTTCTTCTTCCGTTCGGGAATCGCTTTCTATCGGTGATCCGTCTTCTCCTCGGATAATACGTTCCGTGTCTTCTTCGGAGAGGGACTTGAAGTCTTTTTCCTCAAAGGTTATAAGATGTGCCATTCCTGCGCGTTCGGCATTTCTTTTTGAGATTTCCACAGCTTTAGGATCTATGTCGTATCCGTAAAACCTGCATTCCGTTTCGCAAATTTCCGCTTCGGCTTTGTCGTACACTTCCTGCCAGATTTCCTCGTTGTGGATAGGCAGGGTGAAGAATGCGAAGCGTTCGGTGTGAATAAGCCCCGGCGGGGTGTGTGTAGCCATCAGCGCCGCTTCAATGCAGACGGTTCCGCTTCCGCAGAACGGATCTAAAAGAACGGGGTTTTTCCCTTCCTGCATTTCCCTGTACCACGGGCTTCTGTAAAGAAGTGTGGAAGCCATGAATTCGCCCATAACTGCATCGGTTTGTTCCGTGCGGTAGCCGCGTCGCGCGATGTTCCTGCCGGCGAAGTCCGCAAAAAAACTCACCAGATTACGGCTTACGTGGATATGGAAAACGATGTCCGGGGCGTCTTTGTCAACACTCGGACGTTCGCCGTTAAACTTTTGTCTGATTCTTTCCACAAGCGCATCCTTAAAGCGGAGCGCAGCGAAGTGGCTGTTCGTTATCCAATTGCAATCCGAAATCGTTTCGGTAATGGCAAAGGTTTTTTCAGGGCTGATCCACTCTTCCCATGCGATTGTTAGTGCCTTTTCATACAGTTCATCAGTGCTTTTAATGTTATCCTCCCGTTCAATGAGAGACAAAAGCCGCGTTGCGGAACGGGTGTGAAGGGCGAAGTTGTACCCTACAGCCAATTCGCCTTCAAATTCCACTCCGCTTCTGCTGACTCTGATGTTGCGTCCGCCGGATATGATTACTTCTTTTTCCACTATGTCATTCTGGTTCGCCGATGCTGATGCAAAAAAAATCATATTTCTCCTCGCCGATTGTTTTCGGGCAGATAGAAAAGCGCTGCCGGCAGAATATCTTTAAAGCAAAGATACCGGGCGGTATTCTTAAATTCCGGAATACCGTTTTAAGCGCCTGCCAGGCGCTTTTCATCGTTTTTTTGTTGTAATGTTTTCGTAAATATTCCCTACATTCGTAAGTATATATTTTTTCATTGCATATTGAAACAAAATTA
>CAMKAB010000215.1 GCA_946410375.1 uncultured Spirochaetaceae bacterium | reverse complement strand
AGATTTGTATTTAAAACTTCAAACCTTGCCTTGTATCAAAGATGTGTTAGAAAAAGGCGTATACTTGGGGTATGAAAAAGACTTTGATGGGAAAAAGATTGATAATCACTTTTTTGCAGGAAAGGTTAAGTACGGTGATGAAGAAAAAATTGTGTTTTGCAGAGTGAGGGAAAATGCAGGGAGTGAAAGCCGTTTTTATGTTCATGAAGTTTTTACGGAAGAAGAAATAAAAGAAGAGGCTTTCAATGCGCCAACAGACATAGGTCTGCCGCACTTCATTGGTAAGCCTCTATATGGATTTATACTTCAAAACGTGCTTGAAGTCAATAGAACGAAAATAGAAGAAAAAAAAGACTTTGAAAAGGAAAAAGAAAGAGATAACATAAACAACAAGAGAGGAGAGGAAAATGAGTCAAATAGTGCTAAAATTGAATCCGGATACTTATCCGAACGTAATAGAAACTTACGGGATAGAGGGCGCGAAGAACATAGCAGTGCGGATGGTGGTAACTCAGGGGCTGGAAATGACGGAAACGAACCTTTACAGCCAGTTGACGAATCTCGAAATGGACTTGGAAGAGCAGAGACTCCTATCGGGGTACAATCCGGACGAGGAAGAATAACGAAATCGGAAGCGCGGGATATAAGAAAAAAGTGCAGGGAAATTCTTAAAAAACCCGACAATGAGATAACGGAAGCTGACAAGACAATTCTTAGGCAGTATGTAGGCGGCGGCGGAACAGATGAAGAAGGGCGAAGTTCTTCAAGCGTTTTATACGAATATTACACGCCACGTAATGTTGTTGATAAAATTTGGCAGATTGTAGACAAGTACAATCCCAGACAAGACAAAGCCGTTATAGAGCCTTCATGTGGCATAGGACGTTTTGCAGAAGGGCGGAATGAGAAATTCACATTGTTTGAACTTGAAGAGGAATCAGCAAGAATAGCGAAGATTCTGAATCCCGATGCGGAAGTGGTGCAAGGCGCTTTTCAGGAAAATTTCATAAAACAAGATAAAGCGAAAAAAGAATTCTCAAAGTATGATGTTGCGGTTGGAAACCCTCCTTATGGTGATTATATCGGTTATTATAAGGGCATGGGCGAGGGAAAAGAGTTTAAGCGCTATGAAAGTTATTTTATGTCCAGAAGTTTAGACACGCTGAAAGAAAAAGGGATTTTAGCAATGGTTATACCGAGCGGGTTTTTAGATGGAAAATCCAATTACGGGAAAGATATTGAAAGAATCGCTAAGAAGGCGAAAATCTTGGAAGCGTACAGACTTCCTAACGGAACTTTCGATAGTACTGATGTAGGAACGGATATTGTGGTTTTGCAAAAAGTCAAGGAAGGTTCCCCTATGGAAGATTGGGAACGTTATTTTGATAAGAACCCCGATAACATTATGGGAGAGAAAGCTACAAGAAACGGCAGATTCGGAATAGAGAATTATATTAAATTAAAAGACGGAGACACTTTTCTAAGTGCGGTGGATAAAATAAAAGTGGAAAAGCCGCAAGAGGATTCAATTGCGAGTTTCTCAGAAGAGGTAAAAGCGGAACCGGAGAAAAGTAAAAAGACTGAAGCTGAAAAAAAAGCGAATCGTAGTCGTGCTATGATGGGAAATAAAAACGCCGCCGGTACGCATGTTATGCTCAATCCGAATAATAAGATAATGAGCGCGAGTGAGTTTTCTACGAAATACGGGGGGCGCTGGAGTGATGATACTTTAAAGTTATGGAATAAGACTTTTAATAACGGATTTGTAGATTATGAGAAACTCACACAGGAGGAAAAGGATGCTTTAAAGAAAAACACGGATTATGTGGAGACTGAGGAAGGTTGGCAGATTAAGGAGCTTTTTCAAAGCGGAGACGTTAGAAAGAAAATAAAAGAACTAAATAAGAATTTTCAAAATTACAAGTTTTTAAAATCCTTATTGGAAAAGGTTTGTCCGAATGATAAAAAAATTGGTGAGTTTACCATCAATCCTCTTTCCGAAATGGCTAAAACATATAAAACGGAGGATGGGTTGTCTCTTGCCGAAGGGTTTTTGGCTTGGTTGAGAAACGGGAAATCATATTTTACGATGAGCGATGCACCTGTATCGTTTAACGACCTCCCCCCCGAAATAAGCTATTCGGATATAGAGGATTTTATAAAAAGAAAGTCTTTTAAATTGTCCAGAAGCGAGAGCTTGAACGATAAAGCGGCGAATGAGGATCTAAAGCTTAGAAGAAAGCAATTAAGAATGGAAACTTCTATTAAGCTTTTTAATAAGTATTTGATGGAAGGATTGTCAATATCAGACCAAAAGGCATTGGAGCAATCATGGAATGAAAAATACAATTCTTACGTGAAGCCTGATTATTCTAAAATTCCTATCTCTCTGAAAGGCATGAGCTCAATGAAAGGCGATAAGGATTTTACGGCAAGTGATACGCAGCTTAGAGGTGTTGCGGAACTGACAACGAAAGGCACAGGACTTCTTGCTTTTGATGTGGGAGTTGGGAAAACGATAAGCGGACTTGCGGCGACTGTTGCAAATATGCAAAAGGGTAAATGTAAGAAACCTTTGATTATTGTTTTGGGAATTTTAATTATATTGATATTAATTATATATTTCTTTAATAATAATTATTTGTTATTTAAAAATGATTAAATATTAATAATTATTTCATTTTTCATAGGAAAATATTTTAGCAAGCAAAGGAAAAAAAGAGCCAATGAACTTAAGGATGAAGATTTTGAATATATTGAAGAAAATTTTAAAGAAGATGGGAACAAATTGATAAATTAAAAAATTATTATTTTTTTAAATATATATATATTATTCAAGATATTATATGTTATTAATTGGTTTAAATATTGAT
>CAMKAB010000214.1 GCA_946410375.1 uncultured Spirochaetaceae bacterium | reverse complement strand
TCAATGGATGGGGAAGTATATGTCCTTATGGGAATGCCCATTGAAAACCTGAAGAACGCAATGGAAGAAGTGCTTGGCGGAGAGGTAAAGGCTGCGAAGAAAAGAAACAGCCAAGAAGCCTCCAAAGCTCTTAATGATTTTCAGGAATTTATGAACACGGATTTTGAAAAGGCGTTTGCAAAGGTCTCGCATGGAGAGGAAAATTTGCAAAGTATTGAAGATTATAATTGAAGCGTAGTGGCTAGGAATCAGGAAATCAAATGAGGAGATTGATTTTAACTCTTGTTCTGCTCTCATTGTCGGTATTTGCGTTTTCCGCTGAGCGTCCGGGGTGGGTAAAGAGCGGAATAAAGGATTCAAACGATATCATTTATGGCATAGGTGACGCTAAGTTTCCTTCGTATTCCGCTTCTTTATCCGGTGCTCAGTCCAAGGCTGTGAATCAGATAGGAATAAAGGTTTCCGCTTTTTTGAATGATGTCTGCAATGCAAGCTCTTCAAAAAATTACGTTCGGTTTTATAAGGAAAATTCTGCAAGAATCATTAGCTATGTAGTGTCCGGAGTTGCGTATTCCGATTCGTTCAGAGACGAAAACGGGACCGTATGGGCGTTGTGCAGCGTGAAAAAATCTTCCATTCCGAATGCGTTTAGGGCTGTGCTTGAGGAAAATAGATCAAAGAAAAATGCGGAAATACAAAGAATTCAAGAACAATTTGTTTCCGATATGAAGCTTTTTTCAAAACGCATAGAGGAGTACAAGACCAAGGTGAACGAGGAGATAAACGCATTGGAAGCGGAAAGAGATGAATACGACGTTGAAGCAATGACTCATGATTTGAATGAAATTTTAGGGCTTTAACTGTTTAATGTAAGTTCTGTTTTAAGGGTATGTTATGAAAAAACTATATAAATTTGGTATTGGTCTTTTTGTTTTGCTTATGTTTTTATTTGTTAGTTGCTCTACTGTAAATGAAAGTGCTGCGGGAAATTCTGGAATGCTGACGTATAATGTTGAAACTGCGGGAAGTTCAGAAATGTTACCGAATAATGTTTCCGAAGCGGGAAAAAAGGATTCAGTAGATTCGAAAAAGACTGAAAAAGTTTCTGAGAAATTATTAGAGAGTAATAATTCAAGTGCTGATTATAATGTGCAAGAATTAAGCAAAAGTTTCTCACCTCTTGGATACGACATTACAGCAGAGGACGTGCTGGACTATGAATTGGCTTTTCACGGAAAAATCGAGAATTTTGTCATGATAAATCTCTTAGTTACCTCCAAATTAGGATACGTTTTTTATGATTGTGATGCGGATAATGAGAACGGAAACTCGGACGGCTTGAGGTCGTCTGAGTGCGGCTGGAGATTCTTGGGAGCTGCTCTTGAAGATTTGCCAGAAGATTATGTTTGGGGAGATGATGGGCATTTCAGCACTAATGTAGGGATAGAAGAAGGGTGGAAAAATACCAATATAATAGTAAACAATGCAAGCAATAAAAGAAAAAACAATGCCACTATGGCGTGCGTGATGTATGCCGGGGGCGGATATTCGGATTGGTTTCTGCCGAGCCGTGATGAGCTTGATTTGATGTATGTGAATTTGAAAACTAAAGGCATAGGAAACTTCAAAGATGCTTGGTACTGGTCCGGAAGTGAGGGTAGTAACAACTACGCATGGCGGTATAATTTCGCGGAGGGGTGGCGGAACGACAGCGGGAGACGAAACAGCTATTTCCATGTGCGCCCTGTTCGGGCTTTCATTTAACTATTTTGGGATTTGAATAGCTGAGGTAGGATATGGTGTTGTACTATGAATTGCCTGTTTGCAATTTTTTTATCTCAACGCTTAGTTTGTTTGAATATATTGAAGGTTGTCCTATTAATATAAATTTACTTTATAAAATATAAAGAAAAAAAGGGAAATGGTTTATGAAAAATTGTATTAGATGTTGTAGTGTAATTTGCCTTTTATTTCTATTGCTGCTCGTCGGATGTAGTACGGTGAATGAAAATGTATCAACAGGTTCCAGTGTAAATTCTATAAAAGAAAATTTTAATGATATAAAGTACGAAATAGATTTTGAAATCGGGATGCCTGGTCCTGCAGGTGGCTATATATTCTATGACTGTGATGCCGATAACGGAAGCGGAAACGCTGACGGTTTGAAGTCTTCTGAGTGCGGATGGAGGTACTTGGAAGCGGCGCCTGAAGATTTGCCTGGAAGCTATGTTTGGGGAGATGATGGAAGATTTCGTACAAAGAAAGGTATTGGAAAAGGACGAAACAACACTGAGATTATTATAAAGAAGGCCAGTAAGAAAAGATCTGACAATGCCGCTTTTGTTTGCAAGAATTATTCAGTGGGCGGATATAGCGATTGGTTTTTGCCTAGCATAGATGAGATAAATTTGATGTATATGAATTTGTATTTGATTGGGTTAGGAAATTTTAAAAATAATTCTTATGCTTGGTACTTGAGTAGTAGCGAGGATAGCATAGGCGGCTACTACAAATACGCATGGGGAGAGAGTTTTGCCTATGGAAGTTATCAGTATAGTAAAAAGCGGGATGGTAGCACCACAGAAAATGATATAAGACCTTACTACTATGTGCGTCCTGTCCGGGCTTTCATTTAACTATTTGTGGATTTGCATAACTGGGAAGCGATATGTCTTTGTACTATGGAGTGCCAGACTGTAAGGAATTTTTATAAAAAGGCAGCTGACAATTACGCCTTAGTGATTAAATTGCAATGTTGAAACACTAATTGCATAACGGAGGTTGTTGAATAAAAAAGAGGAGTGCTGTTATGAAGAATTATAGTAGGTTTTATTTTGTAGTTTATTTTCTGTTCCTGTTTCTCTTTGTTGGATGTGGTA
>CAMKAB010000213.1 GCA_946410375.1 uncultured Spirochaetaceae bacterium | reverse complement strand
AGGTTTTCAGCCGTAAAGATTTTCGTAATATACGTAATACAGAATATATTAGGTTTTCTTCGTGAAACGAATATGCGGAACAGGTTGTTTTTACTACAAGTTATCGTATAAGTTAGCGGTACTCAAACCTTGCAGGGTCTTTTTTGAGTTCCATCTTTTTACAGTACTCAAAGTACTCCCGTCCTACGCCTTCTTTTTGCCATATTCTGCACCGTTTGTAAGCTATCGGAGAAAAAAGGATTTCCGAGGTAAGTTCCAGGAGAGCGCCTAAAGTTGCCATTCCGGTGATGGTAAAGAGTCCGTAGTAATGCGCAAAACAGCTGAATGCGAGAGCGGTGAAGATGAAGTTGTCAACAAACTGGCCCGCCATTGTGCTGATATAGGAACGGGTGATGAAAGCGGCTTTTCCATCGGGATTTTTAACGAAACGCCTTCCGATAACAACGTTTACAAGCGCATTGATTACGCCTGAAATGATGTATGCAAGTGTTGACGATATAAGTATTTGCCACGGCTGTACGCCTGACCCTGTGAATCCGAAGACGACATTGAAAGAATCGCTTGCTCCGGGAAAGGGAAATTCGGACGGGATGGAAGCGATAACGCCTAAAAAGACAACCGTTACCGTATTTGCAAACGCTCCGAACAAATTAAGCTTGATTGCGGCTTTCGCTCCGAAAGTCTTGGTTACCATGTCCATTATCAAAAAGACCTCCCAAGACAGGAACACACCGCCGGTGATTGAGATGAAATAGTTTTGTCCTATTTTCAATCCGCTCCAAACGATTTTGCCTGCGGCAAGATTCATTGTGATTGTGGATGCTACAAAGAACGCGACCACTATAGCCGGAATAGAGCGCAAAAGCATTTTCCAGTCCTGTAAGTCAAAGAGCCATTCCAAAATATCTTTAATCCATGCAATTGTTTTTTTCATTTTCAAGTCCTGCTTTTAAGTCCTACGGTATCAGAATATATTGATTTTTATGCAGATGTTTAAGTTATTGAACATTAAGTTGTAAAGCGGTAGACGGGAAGATGTGATAGGAAATTCAAGCCGTGGGAAATTTAATAAAGGTTTACAACAGGCATATTCGCCAGCGGAAAGGTTGCGCAGATAAGAATCTGAGGTGATTTGAGTCAAGTAGGAAACTTTTTCACCAAAACGATTTGTTGCGCAGATAAGACTCGGAGGTGATTTGAGTCAAGGGCTTACAATAAGCATGGCTGAATTATAACGGATGATGCTAGTTCTTTTTCCTTTATAGCGATATGCCTTTTTTTGATTCTTATAATATCGGACGAATCGTAATAATCGTATGCCCAATTCGGGATTTTACCGTACCAGCAGATTTTTTGCGGTTCAATTCTTTTCAGTAGTTCTAAAAACCCGTTTTTAAAGCATTCCCAGTCTGAAACTCCTTCTGTTGAGATTGCGACAACGCAGTTTTTCTCAATATTTGAGAATGCGGTGTCGTATGTGTCGCCACCAGCCCATGAAAGCGTTAGAATTACGTATCTTTCAAGGCTTTGCCAGTAAGAGGCGATAAGGCGATTCAAAAGTATCATTGCATTGTTGAATTGAGTGTATGCATTTGTAAAAACGCTATAGTCAGGACTGAAAACGGCGAAGCATGAATCAAGAATATCCGAGTGTTTTGCCGGGTCGCCTGCGAAACAAGTCTGTTTTTGATCCGATATGAAAAAGTGAGGAATGATTCGTTGCGGTTTCTCATGCTTCATCCATGAACCGAGTTCGTCGTAAGGAGCAAAAATTTTGTCTTGCAAGTTTATGGATTGCTTGAAAAATCTTGGCGGTTCTTTTGAATTCGTAGTTTTACAAGTCCATTTTTTGATAAGTGTGAAAAAGTTATTTTCCGTCAGCATCTTTTTTGTTTGCGTCTCCAAACAGAGGGGTGAAATTTTTAGGATAAACAGGGAGAATGGAGTAATCCCATCCGTTGTTATCGCAGATGATTTGAGCTATTGTTTTCCCTTCTTTGAGTTTGTGTTTGTGAACAAGTTCAAAGACGTTATTGTAAAAATGAAAGTCGTCATAACACTCGGGATTAAAAGAATCTGCCAGTGTGATAGTTCTGCGAGGTTTTCTAAGGTCAATTCCCGTAATGAGGCATTCGTTCCAGTTTTTGTCATTTCCGCATTGTCTGATTTCATATAGCATTTCTTTGCGTTGAAATTCCGGTTCGGCGTTGCTTAAAAGCTCATATAGCTCGTCAAAGTCATGAGCGATATAACCTTCTATTGTGAAATCGGTAATCATTTTCCCTGTATCTCCTTTTTGTAATTGTTGAAAATTTCGTATACACGGTTTATTAAGTCGAATTGTTTCGCAGACGGCTTATGGACGCTTGTTTTCGTCCCTAGCCTGTAGCCTGTTTTCGGATCGCATTCGTGAACGTGGGGAGCACCCAGTTCTTTGTTGTGCGGTTGTATTAAATCAATATCATAAATTTTTTTTCTGTTTACGTATAAAGAGATATGTTTAAGTTTTTTTTTATCTTTGTCGAACGTAACGTAAGCTACATTCGGAGTTTGAGACATTACCGGTGGAGATACAGATGCGTGTTCGTCATTCATTGCAAGAAAATGAATATTATCGTGCTTATAAACAGCATGATAATCGTACCATGTAAATCCTGTGTCTGTCGGTTGGGATTTTCCTCTTCCGCCCATAGTTTAATACTCCCTATGTTTTAAATTTTCTCTTTTAGACAACTTATTGATGTTTATTGGAAAAATGCCGGACTAAGCGGCTATTCAATTCTCTGTTGCGAATAGTAGGATATATTAACATTTTATTGTAATTCATTACGATGTTTTTGGGGCACTCAGAACTGATTCCGAATGTGGCAGCGACCTCATTTGAATCGTAAGGAGCAAAAATTTTGTCTTGCAAGTTTA
>CAMKAB010000212.1 GCA_946410375.1 uncultured Spirochaetaceae bacterium | reverse complement strand
GTCGGCTCCGCGTTTTCCGCTTCATCTTTTTTGAACATGATGTTTCTTAAATCCGCTTCAAGGCTGTTTAATAAGTCAGGGTTTTCTTTCAGATAATTAAGAGCGTTATCCCTCCCCTGTCCTATCTTTTCTCCGCCTTTAGAATACCAGGCGCCGGTTTTTTCAATAAGATCGTACTTTACTGCCGCATCCAAAATACCGCCGACATGGGAAATTCCTTCATTAAAGTAGAGGTCGAGTTCAACCTTTCTGAACGGAGGCGCAACTTTGTTCTTAACAATCTTAATCCTGATTTTATTTCCGATATATTCTTCGGAGCCCTTTGAAAGAGTTTCAATTTTTCTCACCTCAAGGCGTACCGAACTGTAAAATTTGAGAGCATTACCGCCTGTTGTTGTTTCAGGATTGCCGAACATCACTCCGATTTTCATTCTGATCTGGTTAATGAAAATGATGGTGGTTTTGCTTTTTGCAAGGATACCTGTAAGTTTTCGTAAAGCCTGGCTCATCAAGCGGGCTTGAAGTCCCATATGGGATTCTCCCATATCCCCTTCAATTTCCGCCTGAGGAGTAAGCGCCGCCACGGAGTCTACAATAATGATATCAATAGCGCCGCTTCGTACGAGGGATTCCGCAACTTCAAGCGCCTGTTCTCCGCTATCCGGCTGGCTTATCCACAGATTATCTATGTCAACTCCGATTTTCTTCGCATATACGGGGTCAAGAGCATGTTCGGCATCAATAAATGCGGCAATTCCTCCGGCTTTTTGAGCCTCGGCAATTGCATGAAGAGCCAGTGTTGTTTTTCCCGAAGATTCAGGGCCGTAAATTTCAATTACACGTCCTTTCGGATACCCCCCGACTCCGAGCGCTTCGTCCAGCAGAATTGAACCGGAAGGAATCACTTCAACATTTTTCGCAATAGAGCTTTCTCCGAGTTTCATCAGGGAACCTTTTCCGAAATTTTTATCAATCTGTGCGCGCGCAGCCTCAATCGCTTCAATTTTTTGAGTTAAAACCAAATCTTCCGAATTTTGTACGTTTTTTTCTTTAGCCATTTTTTTCTCCGTTTTTTAAAATAAAAAAATAATATTGCCATACATAAAAAACAAAATATTTAACATCTGTTGTACGATAATAAATATAGTTATATTTTATATATAAATCAAAATATTAAAAAAGGCAATAATTTATTGTGCAATAATGTGAAAATTTTTACCGGTGTTGAAAACCTCTTTTTAAATACCGGGATTAGACATTTTCTTAATAAATTCAGCTTTGTTTTCCGCATTGAAATATGCGGAACCGGCAACCGCAACATCAATTCCAGCATTGTAAACATCATTGATTGTTTTAAGGTTTATTCCGCCGTCAACAGAAATAAGGTAATGCCGGTCCCCGCGTAAAGCGACAAGTCTTCGTATTTTATCCGTTGTGTAAGGAATAAAGGATTGACCGCCGAATCCCGGGTTTACCGTCATTATCAGGACTATATCAACAATATCCAAAATGTGGATTATGCTTTCAACCGGAGTTGCCGGACAGATCGAAACACCTGTTTTCACCCCCGTGTTTTTAATCTTATTTAAAACGGAATCAAGGTGGCGCACCGCTTCCGCATGGATTGTGATAGCATTGCATCCCGCATTAACAAAATCCGAAATATAATTCTCGGGATGTTCAATCATTAAATGAGCATCAAAAAAAAGAGAATTGACACATCTTATGTCTTTTATAAACTTCGGTCCGAACGTAATGTTCGGAACAAAAGATCCGTCCATAACATCCAGGTGTACCCAGTCCGTTCCCGATGCTTCAATATCCGTTAACGCCTCTTTGATGTTTAAAAAATCAGCGGATAAAATTGAAGGAGCAATGATAATTTTTCTATTCATATATGTAGAATATACGATATCTCAAAAAGATTCAATAAAAAATTGAAAATAACTTAACTTTTATTATGAAATATATTTTAAGTGCTTTCTGACGAATCAGGAGGGATTAGCTTTGAAAAAAACACCGGTTTATTATCTGATTTGTAAATTTATATAAAAATAATACAGCTGAAAAAAAGCAAAACGAGACCGAAAACAACACCGAAAAATATCCCGATTTTTTTTAAAAAGGCGATACATTTCGAATATATTTGTTTTCTTTCGCAATTCGCATTCATCTGCGGAGAATCAGAGGTTTTATTGCAGTCTGCGCCTCTTGAATCTGATTCGGAATCGGATTTATTTACTTTCGTCTTACTTAAATGCTTATCCTCTGCGACATTTTCTTCACCTGAGTTTTTTTGCGTTGATTTTGTCCTTTCTTCAAATTCCTTCTTTCTGTCGGAGAAGAGACAAGAGATTTTTTCGTATTCTTCCGGAGAGACCTTAAGAGTATAAGAACCGTCTTTTTCTTTTCTAAGTTTATTCTCATTTATTTCTCCGCTATCAATCAATTCTTGAAATAGCGCGTCATCCAAATCAAACTTGTTGTTATATCGAACTCTGACAGGTACGGAAGACAAGTCGATGCTGTTTGAATCGTCTTCGCTTTTTTCGCCGTCATAGTTATTGAAATTGCTCAGAGTGCTATTATGTTCCTTTTGAGATGAAACAGAGGGATATTCCGGATCGTCCATATACCAAATGCTCATCGGGTCGTCTTGTCCGCCGATAAAATCGTCATCAAAAAGACTCATCATTTCACCTCCGTTTTGTCCGAAATCCACAGCGTAGTTTTCTTTTATGCGTATTACTTGTGTTCCGTATTTGTAAAAACATATTCCGCTTATACGAAAAGCATATATGTTCGCACTACATACCGTCAATACAGATTATGAAAACAACGGTTACGAAAAATATGAGTATGAAAATTACGGATAAAACAATTATGCCAATATTTGTTCCGAGGTCATTTCGGTTTTTTTCTTTTCAAGTCGTTCTTGTTTATTTAAG
>CAMKAB010000211.1 GCA_946410375.1 uncultured Spirochaetaceae bacterium | reverse complement strand
TAGAACAAAAAGAATTGTTTACGGTTTTACAGTCGCTTGCCGCGAATATGGGGCTTTGCGTTGTAGACGTTGTTAAGTCTGTTCGTCCGAATAATACCGATATTGCCGCGGTTGTGTGTTCCGAGAACGGGGAAACAACGATAGATACCTGCGAGGCGTTCCATAGAGCCGCTTTACCGCTTATGGAAGTCATGTTCGGCAAGGATGAGCTTTCAATGTCCGTCTCCACTCCGGGTTTGCAACGTCAGTTTAAGGATTTTTACGAGTTCAGAGTGTTTAAAGGACGAAATGTGAGGCTTTATAGCCTTAGGGATAATCTTTGGGTCAGCGGGACGATAGCAGATGTTTCGGATGATTCGGTAAGGCTTGAAAACGTTGTTTTTGAGGATGCCGGAGATGAAATGCCGAAAAGCGCTTCCGAGTATATTGCGGGTTACCGGGAGATCCAAAAAGCGAAATTAGAGTTTGTTTTTGAAAAAACCGAAAAGGAAAAAGCGGAAAAGAAAGAAAAAAAGAACGGAAAACCAAAGAAAAAAGATAACAGTAAGACAAAGAATGTCTGATATAAAAAGTTAAATGGTTTCGTACCGAAGAACATATGTTTAAGCATGAATATGCGTACAATTAAACAAAAATTTTTAAGGAGAAAAAAATGGCCGGGAAAAAAGGCAGCAACGACTTAAGAAGCGCTATAGATTTGATGGTTAAGGAAAAAGGCATTCCGGTGGAACTTGTCTTGGACACAATAGAACAGACTTTGAAAGCCACGTATAAGAATAAGTATAAGACAGATGAAAACGCCGTGGTGACTTTTTCTGAAAATTACGAATCAGTCGAACTCGCATCAAGAAAACTTGTTGTTGATGATGACGATTTTGAGGATGATGTGCTTCAGATTCCGCTTTCGGAGGCGAAGGAATTGAACGATGATGCCGAAATCGGAGATGAACTCCTTATAACCATAGATCCGAAAACTTTTAATCGCGGTCAGGTTCAAACCGGAAAGCAGAGAGCTCAAAGTCAGTTCAGGGAAATTCAGAAAGACGAATTGTACTCGGAATTTAAAAACAAAGTCGGGGAAATCATTAACGGATATGTCCAAACCGTTCAGGAAAACGGCGATATTATGGTTAATCTCGGGAAAACGAGCGGGTATCTTCCCAGGAAAAATCAGAGTCCTAAGGAAGTGTATCAGAAGGGCGACAGAATCAGGTGTTACGTTGAGAGCGTGAGACCGGATGAAAAGAACGAGAAAAACATTCGTGTTCTATTGTCACGCGCAAGCGATGAATTCATTAAAAAACTCTTTTTCCTTAACGTTCCCGAATTGTCTTCTCAGGATCCTGCTATTGAGATTGTTAAAGTTGTTCGCGAGCCCGGATACCGGACGAAAGTGTCCGTGTGGCCGAAAAAACAGGATATTGACGCTGTGGGGACGTGTGTCGGATTAAAAGGCGCCAGGATACAGGCGATTATGAACGAGATCGACGGGGAGAGAATAGACGTTGTGCGTTGGGATCCGAATCCTCTTGAATACATTTCTCAGGCGCTTTCTCCTGCGAAAGTGGAAAGGATTTTTGTAACGGATTACGACAAGAAGATGGCTATTGCCATTGTTGATCCGACCCAGCTCTCCCTTGCGATAGGAAAACAGGGGCTTAACGTGCGTTTGGTGAACAGAATGTGCGATTGGCTTGTTGATGTAAAGACACAGGAAGATTTCGAGAAGCTTGATATTTTTGAAGAGGCGAGGGCGAATGCGGATGCCGTGTTTGATAATTCGGTTCTTGAAAATGAGAACAACGATGATGAAGGCATTCCTTTGAGCGACTATCTCAATTCCGATCTTTCTTCAAGACTGGAAAAGCATGACATTCTCTATGTTGAAGATTTCCTTGATTATTCGGATGATGAATTAAGAAAACTCGGTGATATTACGGAAGAGGAAATTGCCGAAATTCATAAGGTGATTGATGAAAACTTCGAGTTTGAAGAGAAGTCTGACGATACGGATGAGGTTTTTGAATGTCCCGAGTGCGGACATCCTTTAACGGTGGGTATGACGGAGTGTCCGAATTGTCATGTTCCTATCAGTTTTGAATAAGGAAATTTAAGATAGAGGGCCGTTTTATTTTAGTGTTGATAAGATAAGTGAGATAATAAGAACTAAAGAAATCGGAGTATTAAGAGAAGCGGGAACGAGCGCATAAGCATTAAGCGTTTGAAAACTGGCGCATGAATTATGTATTTGACGTTTCTTACAGGGGATTTAGGAGAAAAAGAGTGGCAGACATTGAAGAAAATAAAACAGAGAGTAAACAGAAAGCGAAAATCGTTAAAAAATCCAGACCATCGGAAATAAAAATTCAACCTGCTGGCAGTACTCAACAGAACGGACAGGCGGACAAAGAAAAAAAGAGAGTTGTGCTTGTTAAGAAGAAAACGCTTGTCGTAAAGGCTATCAGCGGAGATAAGGACGACTCAAAATCTGCGGCCGCGCAGGATAATTCTTCCGTTAAGCCCGAGGTCGCGCCCGTGGTTAAAGAAACGGCGAAAGATACGGATATGGCTAATGATGGCGGAAAAGATAAAACATCACAGGATTCTATTTCAGCGAAAGGTCAAAAGGGCCATTCTGAAGCTGTAAATTCTCAAAGCGGAGAGAGCTCCCGTCCTTCTGTTTCAGCTCAGGACGGCAAGCCATCTATGAAGATAATAAAGAAAGGCGATAAGGTGATTGATTTGCAGAATCAAACCATTATCGGACAAAGAAAAGCTACTCCGGTTCAGGTTAAAAAGGTTGTAAAGAAAACCTCCGCTGCGGCGAATACCGTTATTAACAACGGTCCGGTGATTATCTCCGGCGCCAATTTGCCGCCTATTTTCCCTAAAATGGGAGGTAAGTCCGATGCTCCGCGTTCAACGGGGCCGGTCGGTTCCGTAGGCGGTGTG
>CAMKAB010000210.1 GCA_946410375.1 uncultured Spirochaetaceae bacterium | reverse complement strand
CTTGCCGAGATGTTCGGGTATTCGACGGTTCTTCGTTCAATGACTCAGGGAAAGGCTGAGTATACGATGGAATTGTGCAGATATGCGAAGTTACCGCAGAATATCGCCGACGATTTAAAGAAAAAAGCGGCGGAAAAGGATGCGAAAAAGAAATAATACCGAAATTCAGAAAAATTTTTTAAAATATAGTTGCTAGTGAAATAATTTTGAGTATAATTTACTTATCGTTATACGGAGTTCGGCTGTTACACGGTGGTAGCGCCTTTGGGGGCTATTTCAACTAGCAGCTGAACTTTTTTTGTTTATTATTTTTCTTGCTAAATATGCGGTTTGCATTTAACAATGATAGTATAGATATTTATTCTGAACTCATTTAACCGAGTTGCATTATTAAGGAGTTATTTATGGAAGTGATAGATTTAATTAAAAAGAGTCCGATCAGGGTTTTTGAGGCGTCCATTAACGGCGGTCTCGGAAAAGGAAATGTCGGTGTTTTCGCTTCAAGACACGGAATCGGGAAAACAGCGTGCATGGTGCACCTTGCGGTGGATAAAATCTTGCAGGGTAAGAATGTGATTCATGTTTCCTTCGGTGCGAATGTGGAACACATTATGAACTGGTACAAGATTGTTTTCAAGCAGATTGCGGATTTCAGAAGCGTTGAAGACGCCACGGAGGCTCAGCTTAAGATTCGCGAGAGCAGAGTTATTATGAACTTTTCGGAAAATTCTTCCATGGATAGCATTATTCACGGACTTGAAACGCTTGTTCAGGACGGCTCGTTCAAGGCGGATGCCGTTTTCTTTGACGGTTATAAATTAACCATGGCTACAGAAGAGGATGTGAAGAAAATCAAGGCGTTTGCTGAAAAAATGCAGACGGAAGTATGGTGCAGCGTTTCTCCTGTGCGTCCGAATGTCTCTTTCAATGAATACGGCATTCCCGAGAGCATAGGTCCGTATGTGGAAATTATCGATGTGCTTGTCGGTCTTCATTTTAATGATGAGAACAGCAGAGTGATTATGACGGTTGTTAAGGATCACAATAAGAATATCGCTCATCCTGCGGGTGTGGCTTTGGATCCCGAAACAATGCTGATGTGCGACTGAGATACTCGGAAACTTCGCCTCAGGTTTGTAGATGAAGATGCCGGATGGAATTAACCCGGTTTCGGCAATTTTGAAAAGATTTATTTACTGGAGAATAACTTATGTCAGTTAAAAATGAAGAGAGAGCATGCGGGGTATTATTGCATCCGGTGTCTTTTAATAGTCCGTATGGGATAGGCTCTCTCGGAGAAGAGGCGAGAAGCGCTCTCAAAATGTTTGCGAATGCGGGCATAAAGCTATGGCAGATTCTCCCTATCGGTCCCACCGGGTATGGTAATAGTCCGTATTCGGCGCTTTCAACCTTTGCCGGAAACGAGCTTCTGATTGATATTCGCGAGATTGAGGGAGTTGATATCACCCTTTTCCCCGATACCGCGAAAGACAGAAACGCGCGGGTGAACTATGAGGAAGTTTTTACCGTAAAAGTTCCGTATTTGAAAAAAATCGCAAAGTCGTTTTATAGCGAACACAAAAATGATAGCGAATTTGTATCTTTTTGTAAGGAAAACACCTGGCTTGATGATTATACGCTTTTCAGGGCGCTGTCCGATCATTTTAACGACACGCGGTGGTTCCTTTGGGAAGACGGGCTGAAGAACCGGAATGAAAAGGTTCTTTCCGAGTACAGGGAGAAGCTTTGTGCGGAAATTAACATGTACAAGACGCTCCAGTATCTCTTCTTCAAGCAGTGGAACGCGCTTCATTCCTATGCTAACGGTTTGGGAATAAAGATCATAGGCGATGTTCCGTTCTTCGTGTCTTCGGACAGTGCGGATGCCTGGTCTAAAAGGTTGCTTTTTAAAATTGATGAAAACGGCATTCAGACGGACAGCGCCGGTGTGCCTCCCGATGCTTTTTCTCCTACGGGGCAGCTTTGGGGAAATCCGGTGTATGATTGGGAATATCACAAGAAAACGGATTTTAAGTGGTGGCGAAAAAGACTGAATTTCATGCTGACTCTTACGGATATTGTCCGTATTGATCATTTCCGGGGCTTTGCAGCCTGTTGGCACACTCCGTATGGCGAGCCTACGGCTCAAGGAGGAGCCTGGGTAAAGGGACCGGGGCAGGACTTATTGCGCTATTTTAAGGGAAAGCCGATTATTGCGGAAGATTTAGGCGTGATAACGGATGACGTCGTTGAACTTATGGAACAGAACGATTTCCCGGGAATGAAGATTTTACAGTTTGCGTTTGACTTGCGTGAGAACGGTTTGAACACTGAAAATTGGTATTTGCCGTTCAATTACACGCAGAATTGCGTTGCGTACACGGGAACTCATGATAATCAGACAAGTCGCGGCTGGTTCAATTACCTTGATAACGGATATAAGGACGTTGTGCGCAGGTTCTTGCAGTGTCCTGACGATGAAGTTGTATGGCAGATGATTCGCGCTCTGATGTGCAGCGTGGCTAAATACGTTGTTTTTCCGGTTCAGGATATAATCGGACAAGACGATTCCGCGAGAATGAATATTCCGGGAACAGTGGGAACGGATAACTGGTCGTACCGTTTTAACCCCGAGGCCTTGGAGAGTTGGAAACTCGGAAGGGTTGGTGAGTTTATCCGTTTGTACGGCAGAGGATAAGACGCGAACAGGAAATAACAGTTTGAAAGGAACTTTCAAGGCTCGGTTTACGAGGAGCTATGGGAGTTCCTTTGTTTTTTTTGTATCACGGATTTTTCTTTTCGGAGCTGGAAGCGGTGAATGCCCGGCAAGACGGAACTAATTATAAAAATTTGTGATATTTTTTTTTCGTAATTGTGTTATACTACTATCATGGCTATAAAAAAAACAGAAGAAACAGGAGGAATGGCTTAAAAAGATGGAGGCAATTAAAAA
>CAMKAB010000209.1 GCA_946410375.1 uncultured Spirochaetaceae bacterium | reverse complement strand
AACGACCGCATCTGGCGCACCTTCCACCTGAATTACATTCGCCCGTTATAGGCGCCGCCTGCGCCTTTTACGGCGGGGCTGTGCAGAAAACTGCGGCTTATTTGGCAAGCTGTTCAGGTGGGGTTGCACGATATTATCCTCGCTATCCTGACTGCGCAGCCAGCTTTGGAGATGCGTTTTTAAACTGAAATTTTATTCCTGACGGAGCGTTTGGTTTTAATCAAATGTCTCCGTGAGAGGCATTTACCCTTTGCGGTGTTCGCGGAAGACAAGCGAACACCGCTTTTTTTGATATGCGAGGGATGTTTATAGAGCAGTAATGCAGCCGCACATAAAGACAAACGCCGGCGGAGACCCTGTCTGCCCGGTTTTTAAAGCGGGATCGAAGCCGGACGGAAAGACGGCTCACAGTCGCATTAACAAAATGGCAGACCCGAGCGCGTGCTTGCGTGCCGGACGAAAAGACGCCTTGCAGTCGCCTTTTGCTTCTTGCTGATCCGTGCGTTTTCGCCCCCGTTTCTCCGCGGATTATCCGTAAAAAAGTTTTGTTTGCAATCTGCGGACATGTATTTTTGTATCTTGTACGATTCTTCTTTTCGTTGTATAATTTTTCAAAAAATGTTGTTGTTTTGGGAACTTTAAACATTTCGGAGAAAAGAAAAACAGCAACGGGAGGATAAAATGAAAAATAAAGCGTTATTGTTTTTGCTTGTAGCGGCTTTTCTTTGCATTTTTGTAAGTTGTTCAAAGAAAGCTTCCGAAGACACAATAAAAATAGGTGTTTTTGAACCGCAATCCGGTGATAACGGAGCGGGCGGAAAGCAGGAAGTTTTGGGCATTGAGTATGCGAACAGCATTCGTCCGACCGTAACAATCGGCGGAAAAACATACAAGATTGAACTTGACATTCAGGATAACCAGTCTTCCACGGATAAGGCTGTATCCGCCGCTCAGCAGCTGGTTGCGGATAAATGCGCCATTGTGCTCGGTTCTTACGGAAGCGGGGTTTCAATCGCCGCAGGTTCTTACTTCAAGGACGCCAAGCTTCCTGCAATCGGGGTTTCATGCACGAACAGCGCTGTAACAGCCGGAAACGATTACTATTTCAGAGTTTGTTTCCTCGATCCGTTCCAGGGCAGCGTTATGGCGAGCTTCGCAAGGGAAGAATGCAAGGCTCAGAAAGCGTATGTTCTTTCAATGCTGGGAGATGACTACACCGTGGGACTTGCAAAGAACTTCGTGAGCGCATTCAAGAGCATGGGCGGAACGATTGTCGGAGACGAGACTTTTGTTGAAGGCACATCGGACTTCTCGTCATACCTGCAGAATGCGGTTGATTCAGGTGCGGACGTTATTTTCAGCCCGTCGGCAATCACCTATGCGGCTCTTATAATCAAACAGGCTGCCACAAAGAACATTTCCATTCCTATCTTGTCCGGTGATACATGGGAGTCTTCCGTTATCAGCGATGCTCAGAATGGCACGAACATCAAGGTTTACTGTTCAACATTCTTTGATGAGAACGATACTTCCGGTCCTGCGAAGTCCTTCGTAACCGGTTTCAAGGATTATATCAATAAGAATTCCACCGCAAAGACAAATAACGGCGGAAACGATATCGTAGCTGCGGTATCCGCCCTCGGATTTGATGCGTACAACGTTGCTTGCGATGCTATTGAGAAGGCAGGCAAGACGGACGGAGAGGCAATCAGGGACGCTCTTGTCTCTTATTCGGGAGATAATTTCGTAACCGGATCGCTCAGCTTTGATGTAAACGGAGACGCAAAGAAGAGCACTGCTTATATCAAGCAGGCGGTTAACGGCGGATTCTCCTTTGTTAAGGTTCAGAGCATATAATTCAAATTGTTCGGGGAGGGGCGACCGTGCGGAACTTTTGCCGTTTGCTGCGCACCTCCCTGTTTTTTAAATTTTTTTTATTAAATATTGTTTTCAAATATTGTTTTTAAACCGGAATTGCACGAATAACGATTTAACGTATCCCGGTTTTTTGGTAAAAAGTGATATGAATTTTATTTTAAAGTGGTTTCCTTATCTTTTATCCGGTATTTCGGTCGGGGGGCAGTACGCCTTGATAGCAATCGGTTACACAATGGTGTACGGTATTCTCCGCCTTATCAATTTCGCCCACGGAGATATTTTCATGGCGGCGGGTATCATAATGATTTATCTCACAACCGTTATGCCGCTCGGCGCAGCGATTGTTCTGGTTCTTTTATTAACGGTACTTTTGGGTTTTTCGGTGGAGCGCATTGCGTATAAGCCGCTTAGAACCGCTCCGAGAATGTCTGTTATGATTTCGGCAATCGGAGTGAGCTACCTGATTCAGAACGTGGTTGCGTATCTCACCGGCGGTCTTACGAAGCAGTTTGTGGAAATACCGTGGATTTCGGATACGGTTGTCATTTTGGGTGCAAGCACAAAGCGTGTAACGGTTATTACTCCTATTCTCACCGTTGTTCTCGTTATCGTTCTTGTATTCCTTATAAATCACACTAAGGTCGGAATGGCGATGCGCGCCGTTTCCAGAGATTTTGAAACAAGTCTTCTGATGGGAATAAGAATAAACACGGTTATTTCCATCACATTTATCATAGGTTCGTTCCTGGCGGCCGTGGGAAGTCTTTTGTATTTTACGAACTATACCGGAGTGACGTATACTTCCGGCGCAATGCCGGGGCTTAAGGCGTTTGTGGCGGCGGTGTTCGGAGGAATCGGAAGCATACCCGGAGCGGTGGTAGGAGCTTTTGTAATCGGCGTGTGCGAAACACTGCTTAAGGGAATGGGGCTGACCGCATTCTCCGATGCTTTCACATTCGCTTTGCTGATCGTGATTTTGGTAGCGAAGCCCGCCGGTTTGTTCGGTGAAAATATCAAGGAAAAGGTATAAACATGAAATTTAACATCAGGAAAAATTACAAAAGTCTTATTTTCATATCGGTTTTTTACCTCT
>CAMKAB010000208.1 GCA_946410375.1 uncultured Spirochaetaceae bacterium | reverse complement strand
CTTTGCCAGCGATAAGCATTTCCTGTTGATTTCAACAGCAGTGACATCGTATTTGTCTTCCAAAAACGCAGAAAAAGTTCCGACTCCGCTGTACAAGTCCATAACAGAAGGGCCTTCGGTATTTTCCATTACAAAATCAATTAAGGAAGGCAATAAAAGCCTGTTACTCTGAAAAAAAACATCGCCCGATACCGGAATTTTCTTATCTTTAACACTTACCCAACCTACACCGGAATTATATACAATACCCTTATCCGTACTGATACAGGAAAGTTCTCCGTCCGGCAATTCCCAAAGATTAAGCCGCGGCGGGTTTGCGATAAATGCGTTCATCTTTTCGTCAAGAACGGGACATTTTTTTATGATAACAGGAGTATTCGTTCTCTTTTCATAAAAGCTCAGCCCCTCTTTTGAGTAGCGAAAACGCGCCCTGCTTCTGTACCCGAACTGCTCAGCAAAAACGGGAGGCAGAATTTCAAAATCCGAAACGCCTTCTCCCGCGCCTTCGGAAACAGATGAATCAGAGACCGCAGCTCTAACGGAATCTTCAAAAAGACGACTCTTGTTCCGCACCTGTTCTTCATAGGAAACATCTAAAAGTGAGCATCCTCCGCATTTATCCGAGTATTCACAAACCATATTTTATTCCTAAAAACCTCATTTCCGCCGTTAAAGGACGGAAAAAATTACTGAAACTTATTCCGCACACGGAAGCTCGATTCTGCAAACTAAGCGGCGATTCTTCGTCGGTGTCGTATTCAGGAAGCTTATTCCGCACACGGAAGCTCAATTCTGCAAACCGTTTCCGAATTCCCGCAATTTTCCAAACTGATTGCGCCGCCTCTGCTTTCAACAAAGCGCCTTGCAAGAAAAAGCCCGATCCCGGAGCCCTGTTTTTTCGTTGTGAAGAACGGTTCAAACACACGCTCCTTAATACCTTCAGGAATCCCCCGCCCCCTGTCTATGATTTCAACAACATAACAATTTTTTTTCTCTGCGCCTTCCGTCCGCTCTTTCCGCGTTAAAAAAATTTCAACCGCATAATTCCCGGAAACGCGATTATCCGCTGTATGACGACCGGTACGCTCTTCGTCCTCGATTCCTTTCGCAATCTTCATGCTTGCCGCTTTCTCTACATAGCCGCATGCGGCACTGTCTTTGCAACGAGCGTTTTCCCTGTTAGCTGAATTATCCGGGTTATCCGAATTCTCTAAGCTATCCGAGTTATACGCGCTATACCCGTTATCCGAGTTATCTGCGTTCTCTGAAACTTTCGCATTTTCCACGCTTTCAATAGCGTTTTTTATCACATTTTCCAGCACTGAACGTAATTTTTCCCTGTCAAATACAACAAACGCCTCGCTTACTCCGAAATGCAATCCGATTTCATACGAGAAAGACGAAGCCAGCGCATTCAAAAACCGCACAAGGTCAACCCTGTCATCGCGTCCCGCCGCGTCAACAAAAAAATCATTCACCGATCGGGTCAAGCTTTTTATTCGCTCAGTCTGCTCCTCAATCACGTTGATATTTTCAGAAAGAGATTGAAACGCATCAGCGTCCGCCCCGCCAGAAAAACACCCCGACGACAAGGCGCTTAAATCATCACGAAGCATTTCGCATTGAAACGAAATCGCCGTAAGCGGATTCTTAATCTCGTGCATCAAGAACCTGACAGATTCGGCTAAAACAATGAGAGATTCTTTTTCTTCCGCCGTGTAATTCGCCTTTTGCATATATCGTTCCGCATTAACTGTATCACTTAAAACCGATTTCCTCAACAGAAGCTCAAAACATATCTCCATGCTCCGTTGTGCACCGTTCTCCGGTAAAAACGGAAAACAATCGAAAAAACGTTGTCGCCCGTCCGCCCGTATGTTTAAGACAACAAAAACACCTCCCATTCTCAAAAAACGAAGGTTCCCGATAAAGGCGCATGCATCTCAAATCTTTTAAATCGCGCAAGTCTCAAAAAATCCCCGCTTTAACTTTGAAAACAGTAGCGTCTCGAGCAGTTTGCGTGCTAAAATAACAGCAAAACGAAAAGCAGGCTAATGCTAAACCCGGGATAAAAACCGCTCCGGAATTCCGAAACGGAAATCAGTATTATGAAGCCTGCAAGGCAACAAAAGGAGAACAAAATGGTAACAATAAAAAACGCTTTTCTCACAGCCCGAATTGACGAAAACGGCTCTCAGCTCAGCTCTCTCGTTTCAGGCGGCACCGAATATATTTTTAACAATATGGAAATATGGCCTAAGCACGCCCCGGTTCTCTTTCCTTTCGCGGGACGGCTTTTAGAGCAGAAATTCAAGTACAACGGAAAAGAATACGGTCCGGTGGAGGTTCACGGGTTCGCTCCATATGCGAAGTACGAGGCTCAAATAGACGCGGAGAACTCGGTGACCATGAAAATGATTGCAAGTGAAGAGATAAAGAAAATCTGGCCTTTTGATTTTGACTTCTCCGTGAATTTCAAACTGGAAGATCACACTCTCTTTATTACTTACATTGTAAAGAATAATGACACAAAAACAATGTACTACGGAATGGGCAGCCATCCAGGATTCAATGTCCCTCTGACGAACGGATTACGTTTTGAGGATTACTACGTGGAGTTCCCGGAGGCAAAGGATGTCAAGACCAATGTAATGAGCAAGTCTTGTCTCAGCACCGGTCGTCAGGAGCCTTTTAATGAAATTGAAGGCACAAAAGTTCATTTAAAACACAACCTTTTTGATAACGATGCGGTGATTTTAAGCGGCACGGGAAGCAGGGCGATAATCAAAACCGATAAAGACACGAAGAGCATTACCGTAGACTACCCGGACACGCAATACGTGGCGCTTTGGCATAAACCGAAAACGGAAGCGCCGTTCCTCTGTGTGGAGCCGTGGACCTCCCTTCCCGGAAGCGATATCGAAATTCAGGAGCTGGAGAAAAAAGCGGACTACAATGTGCTGGAAAGCGGCT
>CAMKAB010000207.1 GCA_946410375.1 uncultured Spirochaetaceae bacterium | reverse complement strand
TAGACATTGACGATTCGTTTAATGATATAAAGAAGCAAATTGAAAACACTCCCTTCTCACGTCTGCCGGTGTATCAGGACAGCATAGACAACATTATCGGAGTTCTGCACTTGAACAGGTTCCTCCAGGAAGCGGCGGAAAATGCGGAAAAAGATAAATTCGACATCCGCTCTCTCCTTATGAAGCCTTGTTACGTTTACAAAACTATGAAAATGCCCACAGTACTCAAAGAACTGAAAAAAGCGAAACAACACCTTGCAATAGTCACGGACGAGTACTCGGGGACTCTCGGCATCATCACTATGGAAGATGTTCTTGAAGAGCTCGTAGGAGACATTTGGGACGAAACAGATACTATTGAAAATGATATTGTGGTAAAAAACAACGGAGAGTATATCGTAGACGGCGACCTCCCTATTTCCGATTTTCTGGACCTGGTGGACTTGGATGAAGACGTCTTCGAAGCAGATAGCGAGACTGTTGGAGGATGGGCGGTTGAAGTGCTGGAAAAGTTCCCAAGCAAGGGAGACTCGTTCACAGCTTACGGACTTAAAGTGAACGTTCTCTCCGTTGACGGAAGACGAGTTGAAAAACTCAGCGTTAAAAAAACGGCGCAGGATGAAGCCGAGTAGCACCACGCCATATTCAAAATAAATTATTCGGCATAACCCGCCCGTAAACGAATATGAAAATACCGCGATAAACACCGCGGTAATGTAAATAGTTTTACGGACTTTTAATCCCGGCTGTACAAAACAAGCAAATGATAGTACTACCGGTACCGATAAACTATCAAACATGAATCCGACAAATTCGGCGAATAAGATTTTAAAGCCCTGATATGGCACCTCTCAGCACTTAAGGATGGTGTCGTCCCGAGGCTCTCATTTCAAATTCCTGAATTTAGGTTAAGTCTTCATAAGTCCGCCCGTCCTGATGTAAATCTTTTATTTCAAGATGACAACTTGTCCTTATATGTTGAATTATCACACATTGAAGTTATTTGCCGGCACCGAACATGGAACTCCTCGTCTGATTTACACAAAGCTATTTAACAATCCCACCTGCAGCAAAAAAGGCGCCACGTATTGAACCGAAATAAGTTCGGATAACGCGACGCCCGCTTTTATAAAAATACAGCTTTACTTTATCGTAAGGAATGCCTTGTAACCTTTATAAGCTTCTTCAATATCATATGCGCTTGTGATTTCCCAAGGAGCATGCATACTCAGAACAGCTACTCCCGCATCAATCACCTGCATTCCGAAAGCCGCAGCATAATGCGCAATCGTTCCGCCTCCGCCCACATCAACCTTTGCAAGTTCGGCGAACTGATACTTCACCTCCGCATCGTCCAGCACCGCACGGATTTTCGCAATGAACTCAGGGTTCGCATCGCTCGCCCCGCTCTTTCCGCGTGAACCGGTGTACTTATTAAAAACAAGACCGCTCCCGAGGAAAGAAGAGTTCTGTCTGTCGTACAGGTTATCATTCAACGGATCAAACGCCGCATTCACATCGGAAGAAAGCATATAAGAATTGGCAAGGGCCCTGCGGAGCGCAATATCCGTGCTCTTCGGCGCATTCTCAAGCCGCGCAATAACTTAAGACACCGCGTTATCCAAAAGATGACTATCCATACCGGTGGCACCATAGCTTCCGATTTCTTCCTTATCCGTTAAAATACAGCAGTTTGTTCTTTCCTCAGCCTTAGAGGCGAGCATAGCTTCCAAAGAAGCGAACGCACAAGAGCGATCGTCCTGACCGTAAGCCAAAATAAGATTCTTATCAAAACCGCAAAATCTTGCGCGTCCGGCAGGTACGACTTCAATTTCCGCAGAAAGAAGATCCTCTTCCTCAAAATCATACTTGCGCTTTAAAATAGAAAGGACGTTCTTTTTTATCTCGTCTTTTTCCTTCTTTGTTTCCATTCCCTGATCTCCATCAGAGTCATTACCGGAGCAACAGTCGTTACCTTTCCCCTGATTGAACCCGCTTCCGATAATCACGTCCAGTTTTTCTCCATCAATAACCTCAGAAGCGGGCTTTTTCATCTGATCCTGTGCGCAATGAATAAGAATGTCCGAAATGCAAAACACCGGATCGTCGGATGCATCTCCGATATTCACATCAATCGTTCTTCCGTCCTTAGTAAATACATAACCGTTTAATGCTAAGGGAAGCGTTACCCACTGATACTTTTTAATTCCTCCGTAGTAATGAGTATTAAGGTACACAAGTCCGTCTTTCTCGTAAACAGGTTTCTGTTTCGCATCCAACCGAGGTGAATCAATATGAGCGCCGAGAATATTCATTCCCTTTTCAATATCATCACGCCCTATTTCAAACAAAATAATGGATTTTCCCATTTTCTGATAGAAAACCTTATCTCCGGCTTTCAGAGAATCAGTTTCAAAAATGTCCTTATATCCCTGAGCGCTTATCCTTTTCAAAATAGCATTCACACATCTGCGTTCGGTTTTTCCGTTATCAAGAAAATCCTTGTATTCTTTTATTAAATCCGCCATTACTTCCTCTCTTTACATACAAAATAAGATAATTTACGGGAAAACTCAAACAACCGCTTACGACATTCGGCCCCCGTATGAGTACGATTTTCATATCTTTCGCTCTTTATTTCAAGTACGCACAAAGTCATCTTCAACCTTTCAGGCCATTCAAATTTACAAGGTCCGAATTCAAACTAAAAAAACACGTATTTATTCTTTTTTTACCGTCTTGCAAAACTCTTTCCGCATAACTCAAATCAGAACACATAGAAACATGCATTTATTATGAGAACTCACGATTCGGGCGGATTTACCGGAAAACCTCTCGCCTTCCTCGCAATACCGCACTTGACACAAATAAAAAAAAATGCAAAAGTATTTTAGTCTGTTACGAGAATTAAATTATTCAAAAGTCGTGTACTACGGGCCTGTAGCTCAGCGGTTAGAGCAGAGGACTCATAATCCTTTGGTCGAGAGT
>CAMKAB010000206.1 GCA_946410375.1 uncultured Spirochaetaceae bacterium | reverse complement strand
TATCCCGAAGCGGGTAATTTTACCAATTCTTTTTGCGGTCAGGAATTGTATAAGCAGATAGATCCCGATGCGGATTACATTACGATAATGCTCGGCATAAACGACAGTCACCACGCTCCTCATTCCACAGGAGACGACGGAGAAGAGAAAGCTGGGCTGATTCCGCTCGGGAAGAGCGAAGATGATACGATTTTTACGTTCTACGGGGCATGGAATGTCACTTTACGGTATATTTTGCAGCATTACCCGAATGCGAGAACCGGAATTATCGTGTCCAACGGACTTGATTTCAATTCTCACAGACTTGCCACGATAGAGATGGCTAAAAAATACGGGCTTCCGTATGTTGATTTTAACGGAGATGAGCGTACGCAATCTTTCCATAGAACGCAAAATCCCGATATACCTCAGTTTGTGCGGGAAATGCTTATGAAAAAATATGCGTTCAATTTGGATCCGAAAGTGAACAACACTCACCCGAATAAGCTTGCTCATAGTATTCAGGCTGATATTGTTGAGAATTTCCTCCGCAGTCTGTGATGCTTATTTGCGGGAGTTTAAAATTTGAACTTTGAAATTTTAAGCTTGAAATACAGTCGGAGCCCTCAGACCGGAGAATATGCAGATTTATTCGAACTTTGATGCAAAACTCACCGGAAGAGTTGATTATCGGGACGGGGACTGATTTCCTGACCACCTAAGCGAAGACTCGAAGAGTTCGATTTTTCAGAATAAGTTTAAGGCTTGAAATACAGTCGGAACTGTTAGAGAATAATAATACCCATTATAAAAACGGAAGTATTATAAAAAACAGAAGGAGAATGATATGGCACTTCATGTAATGTCAGAGGCTGCTGCGTGTTTGCAGTGTAAAAACCCTATGTGCAGAAAAGGATGTCCCATAAATACGAATATACCTGAGGCAATCAGGCTTTTAAGGGAGAATCGACTTGACGAAGCCGGCTGGATGCTTTTTGAAAATAATCCGCTCACCACGGTGTGTTCCCTTATTTGTAACCACGAGAAGCAGTGCGAGGGGCATTGCATTAAGGGAATCAAAGGCACTCCGGTGCACTTCTCCGTTATTGAGAACTATATTTCAAGCTATTATGCAACTCAGATGACTCACGGACCGGTTAAGAGCAATGGCATTAAAGCGGCGATTGTGGGTTCGGGACCTGCCGGCCTTACGGTGGCGATTATTCTTGCTCGGTACGGGTATGACGTAACGATTTTCGAAAGCAAGGATAAGATCGGCGGTGTTCTTCGGTACGGCATTCCCGAGTTCAGACTTCCGAAAACGGTTCTTGACGATATAAAGTACAGACACATAGATATGAAGAACATAAAGTTCCGACCGAACGTGAATGTGGGATCGGCCATCACTCTGGACGACCTTTTCCGTGACGGATATAAGGCGATTTTTGTAGGAACCGGAGTATGGAAACCGAATGCGCTTCATATAAAGGGCGAGACACTCGGAAATGTTCACTACGGGATAAACTATTTGAACAATCCTGATGCGTTCCGTCTTGGGAACAAGCTTGTTTTAATCGGAGCGGGAAATGCGGCGATGGACGTGGCGAGAACCGCTCTCAGAAACGGCACGCACGATGTAACCTGTTTCAGCTTAACGAAAAAAGTGGCGGCGAGCGAGTATGAGTTCTCTTATGCGCAGCTGGAAGGCGTGAACTTTGAGTATAACTTGAAGCCGATTGAAATAAAGGACGACGGGGTGATTTTCAGGGAAGTTACCGAGGACGAGGACGGAAAGATTACCGAGGTTCCGGGTTCGGATAGAAAGATTCTTTGCGACAGCGTTATTATAAGCATTTCCCAGGGACCTGAAACACGGCTTTTGGATGAAGATAACACGATAGAAACGAGCAAAAGAGGTACGGTGAGCGTGGACGGATCGGGCAAAACGTCAAGAGAAGGCGTTTTCGCTTCGGGAGATATAACGCTTGGTGCGAAGACTGTTGTGGAAGCGGTGGCTCAGTCAAAAATTGTGGCTTTAAGCATGCATCAGTATATGCAAAGCCTTGTGAATAATGAAAAAAAAGAAAATGAAGAGCAGAACGTTTGAGTGCGGGGTGGATACTTCCGAAGATTCGGAAAGATTCGGTCTTTCTTGCACTTTTTTTAGGAAATTATCGTATGCTGCCGTTACGCTTTGTTTTGTTATATGCGCGCTTTGCTCGTGTTCCGTTCGGAAGATGAAGACGCAGACGAGCGACAGGTTCATGTTCGGCACGGTGTGTTCGATTACCGTGTATAACAGCCCGTTCAGCGCGGGTAAAACGAAGAATATATTGGATAATGTCTGGTCTGAAATGCGAAATCTGGAACTCAGGATAAGTTCTAAAGATGAAAACGGCGATGTGTATAAGTATAACCACGGGAAGCTTGATACGCTGAACTCCGATGCCGAGTTGCTTTTGAATGTAGCTTTTGAATTTATGCGATACACGGACGGGTCGTTTTCTCCCTATACGGAAGCTATATCGGAAGCATGGGGAATCGGTACGGAAGGTGTTCGTGTGCCTTCGCAAGATGAGATTGATTCGGCATTGAAAGAGAAAAAACTTGATTTCGGAGCGCTCGGAAAGGGGTATGCGTCCGATGTGGCGCGTGAAAAACTGAAAGAAGCGGGGATCAGCAGCGCGATAATAAATTTCGGGGGGAATATTTGCACTCTCGGAGGAAAGCCGACGGGTTATAAGGATAAGAAATCAGACTCGTATGAAATCGCGGATTTTGTGATAGGTATTCAGGACCCTGATTTGTCGCGCGGAGGATTCAAGGAAAAAGTTGAAGTGCGGGATGCGTGCGTTGTGTCAAGCGGAGACTATGAGCGCTTTTTTATCAGCGACGGAGTGAGGTATCATCATATTTTTGATGCGAAAACGGGGTATCCCGTGAGGAACGGATTGCGTCAGGTAACTGTTATCGGTCCTTCGGGTTTAGTGTGTGATGCGCTTTCCACTTCTCTTTTCATTG
>CAMKAB010000205.1 GCA_946410375.1 uncultured Spirochaetaceae bacterium | reverse complement strand
TGTACCTGTAGTACTATCCCTCGCTTGCGACTTCACATATGTCGGATAAAAATCCTTTATTTAATTTATGCGGACGTGTGCGTCGTCATTGCGCTCGCGGTATGCAAAAGCATTACCGCTTGTTTGTTAATAGTAACTGTTAAAGGCTGTGAGTTCCGTATTTTTTTGTCGTACGTAAATCTGACGCTTCTCTCGTCATTGCGCTCGTGGTATGCAAAGGCATTACCGCTCGGTTGTTCCTCGCATCCGCCTCGCCTTCCGTACCGTAAAATTGATTCCTGTCTGTTTTGTCGCTGCGCTCGGGCTGCGACTTTCTTTTTTTATTCCTCTTTTACAAATTGATGTTTTTATGGTAAAATAAGGTATCCTTATTATGGAGGAAGTTATGAATCTTGCCAGTAGAATAGAACATACGTTACTTGCGCCGGAAGCAACGGAAAAAAAAATCATCAAGCTTTGTAATGAAGCTAAACAATATAGTTTTAAAAGTGTTTGTGTGAATTCCTGCTATGTGCCTCTTTGTACCAGAGAATTGTACGGAAGCGGTGTAAAAGTCGGATGCGTTATCGGATTTCCCCTCGGTGCGATGTCCACGGAAGCCAAAGTTGCTGAAACCGAGTATGTTATAGACAACGGCGCCGAAGAGGTGGATATGGTTATCAATATCGGTTATCTGAAAGATAAAAAAGATGAATTTGTTATTCGGGATATTGCGGAAGTTAAAAATGCGTGTAACGGAAAGATATTGAAGGTTATTCTCGAGACATGCCTTTTAACTGATGACGAAAAAATTCGGGCGTGTAATCTTGCAGTAAAAGCTGGAGCCACTGTTTCCGATGTTGCGCTCATGAGAAAAACCGTAGGTTCATCTTGCGCCGTTAAAGCATCAGGCGGAATTAGAGATTATAAAACCGCTATTGATATGTTAAACGCAGGTGCTGATACTCTCGGATGCAGTTCCGGAGTTGCTATTATGCAGGAATTCTTACAGAATAAAATGAGCGAAGAGTGATTTTTCGTTTCAATTTTTCAAAACGCTATGCATAATATTACGCTTGATTGTGGTTAATAAGTACAAAAAACAAAAAAAACAGTAGAGAAAAGACGCTCGTAATTTCAGTTTATTTTTTCGGTTCATTTTTTGTTGAATGCCGGGTTGTTTTTCTCTTCATATCAGAATGAAAAAAATTCATAGTAATCAGGAATTATCAAATGAAATTAAGCCAGCCGAAAAGCGCGAGGATTATAAATACATGTCGGATTTTATGCGAACTGAGACGGTCCGAGGGAGTCTCAAAGGCGGAACTGAGTCGCATATTGGAATTGAATAAAGTTTCCTGCGGTGAAATTATAACCGATTTGGAGGCGCAGGGATTAGTAAGGGATGCATATAAAATTGACGTTACAAACGGGCGCAGACCGATAGCGTTGGAAATAGTGAAGGATGCGCGATATGTTCTTTGCGTTAATATCGGCAGCAGAAATATCGCTGTTGCATTGAGCGACTTAAAAAGCGGAATTATCAAGTTGGAAAGGATTCCTTATGAAACTCAGTGCAGGGAGGAGGAATTTTGCGCCGCTTTGTTGAAAAGCTGTATAAGAACGCTGAAACCTGCGGATAAAGAAAAGGTTCTGGGAATCGGAATATCAATAGCCGGGCGGATTTCCATTGATGAAAAAGTGTTAATAAGCTGTCCTTATTTACCGTGGAAAAACATGGCGCTTGTAGATGTTTTTGAAAAGACTCTCGGCATTAAAACGCTTTTGACGACAAATGTAGTATCTCTTGTTGCAGCGGAAAAAACTGTAAACACAAAATCTCTGATGAATGTTGAGCCTGTATTATATGTGGATTGGTCGGACAGTATTTCTTTGGCTGTTGTGATGGGGGCTAAGGTTTCCATCGTTAATTCCGATTTCGGAAAGATAAAATTAAAAGGCGAAGAGACCCTGGAAGATTCATGCACTCCGTCTGCCATAACGGGTAGGAGCAGTATAAAGTTGCGTGAAATCTGGCAAAATATTCCTGTGAATTCTCTCTCCGACATGGCAAAAGCGCTGAATCTAGCCAGGCAGGTGACGGGTGCGACGAAAGCGATCTTGGGCGGAGACAGTTCCAGTATCGATGCTTCGTGTTTGGGACGCATTCGTGCGGAATGTTTCGAACTACAGGTGGATAAATCCTCGCTGGGAGACAATGCGAATGTGCTTTCGGCTTCTGAATTTGCGCTTGACAGATTTTTTTACCAGACATCTCTTCTGGATGAAGTGCGTCCGTGGATCTAACAGAAAAATTTGCTAAACTATAAATTCAGTATCCGAAGTCTGGTGCATGTGGGACTTGGTATTGTAATGAATCGTATTTGCGGATTTAAAAGCCGGAAGAAGTTTGACGGCATATCTGGAGAGTTATGCGCAGCTTTTAAGTTCGTTTGCGGATTTGGAATACTGATGAAGTGCGTCCGTGGATCTAAGTCGTATTACGCAAGATACGAGCGATATACGAGACTTTCACATAATCAATCGTAATTATTTTGAGGATGTTTTTCTATTTGTTTCGTGTTATATTATAGTAATGACAAAACAGAACAATTATTTACAGCAAAACAATTTATCCCGTGACGAAAGGAAACGGCGGCTCATAATTGCGGGTAATCTTTTAAAAGCGGTAGTTCTCGTAACGTGGCCGCTTTTTGTTTATGAAATCTTTAATTCGCTCTATTCTTTGATAGATCAAATTATGGTATCGCGAATAAGCAGTTTATCCGTGTCTGCTGTGGCGAGCGTGGATCAAATAAAAAAATTGGTTTCCGCAATGGGCGGCGGACTTTCTGCCGGAGGCTCCATTATCATTGCCAGACAGTATGGTAAAGGAAACATTGAAAAAGCGAGGGCAGGAGCGGAAAATCTTTTTACCGTAGGGCTTGTCCTGTGTGTTGTGTTGTTTTGCTGCATACCTTTTTCCGTCTCTATCTTAAGAATCGGCAGAGTACCGGAAGAACTGATTGCGATTTCC
>CAMKAB010000204.1 GCA_946410375.1 uncultured Spirochaetaceae bacterium | reverse complement strand
AAATCTAACATCATATAGGCATTTTTCCACTGATTCAGAGTTTAATCACTTCAAAACAAACTGAAAACAAAAACACCTGCGAAGTCGGAACACAACAACCGGGTGCGAACCGAAATCACGCAAAAAAAGCGCACTCGCCGTTTTAACCTGACACCGGTTAGTTTAAACGACAAATGCGCGCTTTTATATTTCAGAACAATATTCCTGAAATAATCCTGAAATTACTTCTTCAACAGTCTTGTCAAAGCGTCCAAATAGTAATCACTCATACCTGCTTTCTTCAAAAGGTTAGCGGAAGCTGTTCTGTAATTCTGAGGAGTTATCTTCGCAAGATCGTACGTACCATCGCCCTGAGCCTCAACGGAAGAATCAAAAGTTAAAAGATAATTGATCATATCGTTGAATTTCAACTCAGTGATATAATCATACGCGGTTTTATCGGATTCCTTTGTAAGTCCGTAGTAATTATCATACGTAATCATGTAATCGGAAAGCATTTCCTCATACGTTGCTCCGCACAAACCTTCAAGAACGACACCCACGAATCCGGTTCTGTCTTTTCCTTCCGTGCAATGGAAGAGGATACGCTTAGCACCGCTGTCCACAGCAGCCTTCAAACCGGATACAAGGGCGGACTGATATGCTGCTCCTTCATATGCGGCGGACATAGCCATAAGGCTTACTCTGCGCTCGTTAAGAAGCTTTTTCGAGTAATCCAAACCCTTCCAGTAGTCGTTCTTTGAATATTTATCAATCTTTGACTGAGAATCCGCAAGGTTCAAAACATAGTCAATCCTGTTCTGTTTCGCCAAGTCGTTAACATACGGCGCACGATTATTCGCGTTATCAAACGGAGATGCGGATCTGAACAACACGTTATCCTTCATCGCCGCGGATTTAACAGCTCTGAAATTCGCAAATACTTCTTCCTGTGTGAAGCCGTTCTTTGCCGTATAATCGGAATAATTCTTGCTGTACGTTAGACCGCCGACAAGACGCTGCTCGTAATCAAACCCGCCTTTCTTTACAAGAGTGATGGTACACTTCATATCCGTTGTGAGGTGCAGAAGGTTCCACATCTCCCTGTTGTTGTAGCAGAGGCGCAAATACGGATAATCCGTTCTGGTATACTGATAATTCTCTCCTCTGTTCTCCTTGATTGCGTAGCCGTAGCCGCAAAGCAAAGGATCGCCGGTCTTCGTGTAATATCCGTTATAGAAAGGAATACACTTAAATTCATAACGATAGAGATCATTTTCCAACACGACATCACACGCGTCTCCGAATTCAAATCCGAGAGCGATAAAGTCTTTTATGGAAATTTCAACATCGCAACCGTAAAATGCATCTGCGCCCCTGTTTAACACATTTAAAGTAACGGAAAGAGGCTTCTCTCCGCTCTTTCCTGATGTGCCTACGCTTTTACAACTCATAAACAACACAGCCATGATTAAAAGGCAAATTGCCGCAAAAAAATGTTTTCTTCTCATAGTGTTCTCCTTTAATTCAAGTGTAACATCCAATAGCAACGCGGTCAAATAAAACTAATCAAATGAAGTAGTAAAAAAACGCGACGCAGAAAACCTCGCCGCATACTCAAACAAAATGTCCCGACCGTGTAAAAAAACCGAAAACCTTAAAAACAACATTTAAACAGAGTTCAAATAAAGAACTTTTATCCTTATAATGGTAGCAATGACAAAGGATATGACACGGGGCTCATTATTTCTCCCCCTGATAGAGTTCACCATTCCTCTCGTACTCGGGAATCTGCTACAACTTACCTACAATGCGGCAGACAGCATGATTGTAGGACATTTTATCGGAAAAAACGCCCTTGCGGCGATAGGAACAAGCAATCCCATAATGACGCTTATCCTTCTTTTCACAAACGGAATTTGTCTCGGGGCAGGTCTTCTTGTAAGCTACTATTTCGGAGCAAAAGATACGGAAACGCTGAAAAAGCAAATTGCCACAGGTCTCTGCGCCGGAGCGATATTTTCCGTTTTTACCGGTTCGGCGGTGGCTCTCTCGGCAAAACAAATCCTGCAAGCGCTAAAAGTAAACGCAAGCATTATTCACGATGCTTCGCTCTACCTCAGAATAATCATGGCGGGACTTTTGTTCAGTTTCGCGTACAACTACTTCGCAAGCATGCTCCGATCTATGGGCGACTCAAAATCCCCGCTTATATTTCTTGCTATAAGCGCCTTCTTAAACGTTACCGGAGACATTGTCTTTGTGGTTATCTTCAAACTGGGCATTGCGGGAACCGCTGTCAGCACCGTTATTTGCGAAATGCTCAGCGCGCTTCTCTGCTGGCTCTACATAAACAGAAAAATCCCCGAATTCAAGCTCGGAAAAAAATGGCTCCACATCAATTTCGACCTGTTAAAACGCACACTGTCCTACGGGATTGTGAGCGCTTTGCAACAGTCGTCCGTTCAAATGGGAAAACTTGTCATACAAGCATTTGTAAACTCTCTCGGGATCACCTCAGGTGCGGCATTTAACGCCGTAAACCGCACTGATGACTACGCCATAGTTCCCGAACAGAACATCGCTCACGCAATGAGCTCCGTTATGGCGCAAAACGAAGGAGCGCACCATGAAAACAGGGTAAATCGCACCTTCCGAATGGGACTTGCCCTGGAAGCGGGTTTCGGAGTAAGCGTCGGGATCATTCTCTTTTTTCTCGCCGAACCGATAATGAAAGCCTTTACAACTGATTCCCTTGTAATCAAAGAAGGCATAGGATATCTGCACCTCATAGCATTTATGTACCCGATTCCAGCCATATCAAACGGAATACAGGGTTATTTCCGAGGAACCGGAGATATGAAGGTAACTCTGGCGAGTTCCGTTATCAATATGACCACGCGGTGTGTTGTTTGCTACGGGATAATGCTTGCCGGAAAATTCAGGTTTGAAATTCTGCCGCTGTCCTACTTAGCCGGCTGGATTGCCATGTTCTCGTTTGAAGTGCCGTGCCTGATTCACGCTTTAAGAAAAAAGAAGAAAACACA
>CAMKAB010000203.1 GCA_946410375.1 uncultured Spirochaetaceae bacterium | reverse complement strand
CAAGGAGATCCGCGGGCATATCGCTGCCCTCGGTTCCGGTGCGGCCGATAACAATCAGTGCTGTGTCGGAAAACGCTTTCGCGTTATTCATTATTCTATCCGTCAGCTTTTGGGGATTCATTTCATCAATCGATTTTTGTAACAGAGCAAGACTGACGAGATTGTTGATAATCGTATGGTCAACATAAGGCAAGTCACTTTTTCCGCCGTTCGCCTCATAGAGACTGCGCAGTTCCTTATTGTATTCCACACCTGCAGCGTCAAGAGCGTCATAGAGATATACGGGGTTATCCGATGTGGTGAGACCCGAACCTGTTCCGCCTATGTAAGGAAACGCGGACCCGACGCCGAAAATATTGATTTTTTTATTATTGAGCGGCAGAACCTTGTCATCGTTTTTGAGCAGGACGATGCCCTCTCTTTCAATATCGACGGCAACACGGCTTGTTTCGGCGATAATTGCGGGGTCGATTCTTCCGCTGGTTGCAAAGGCAAAGAGTCCGGAGATGCCGCAGATTACAGCGCATGCGGTTATCACGGCTACCGGTTTCTTTATTTTCATTAACAGATTCCCTCTTTCGTTTCTCTATAGGTTTAATTATAGCAAAAATAAACAACTTTTCAATATAAATCCGTTCGTATGCACTCAAGTGTTACAGATTTGCGGTTATCTGTATCATGACCTCAAAAAGCGAATCATCATTCAGCCGATGGCATATCGCCGTTTCACGATACAGGCTTGCTGCGTAATATAGAATTGGTTATTTAATTCTCTGTAAAAATATGCTATAATCAAATCGATAAATCGAAGTTTTCACGGGTGATAATGTACTGAGAATGGAAGGTTAAGTATATGGGCAGAGAAAACAATCACGATAAAAGCTATATTGCAACCGCGGCTGATAATGAACAGACCGTTTATTTTGACGTGTCTCAGCCACCGTTCACGGTACACGGTCTTCTGCATGATGAATCGGGTTACTACCGTCTTCCTTATGATGTTGCCGCCGCAGCAAACGACGGTGTGAAAGGTCTTAATCTGAACACCGCGGGCGGGCGCTTACGTTTCAGAACGAACGCCGGCAGAATTGTTTTGCAGGCAAAAATGCGCGGAATCACCCGGATGCAGCATTTTGCGCTTACCGGAAGCGCGGGGTTTGATCTTTATGCCGATAATATTTATCGCGGCACATTTATACCGCCGGCGGATCCGGAAACGGATTGGACCTCGGAGCTGTCTTTCGGAAACAGCGACGGCGATATGCACGAAATTACCGTTCATTTTCCGCTTTACAGCGGCGTAACCGCGCTTGAAGTCGGTCTTCCTGCCGGGAGCGAATTCGGCAGGGCATCTGAGTACCGTATTCAGGCGCCGGTGGTTTACTACGGTTCTTCCATCACACAGGGTGGCTGCGCCTCACGACCCGGAAACGCTTATGACAATATTCTTTCCCGGCTGCTGTCATGCGAGCATATTAACCTCGGCTTTTCCGGAAGCGCTACGGGGGAAACGTGTATGGCGGAGTATATCGCGGGCTTGAGAATGTCGGCTTTTGTGCTGGACTATGACCACAACGCTCCTACTCCCGAACATCTGGCTCAGACGCACGCGCCGTTTTTCAGCATGGTACGGAAAAGCAATCCGGCATTGCCCGTTATTCTTATGACGCGGCCTCAGCCTAACCCGGACAAAGATGATTTAATCCGCCGCGATATTGTCAGACACACCTGGGAAAATGCTGTGAAAAACGGAGACCGGAACGTTTATTTCGTAGACGGCACACAGATGCTCCTCACTTTCGGCGGCGACTCGGGAACCGTGGACAACACTCATCCCAATGATCTGGGATTTTACTGTATGGCTAAAGCAGTGGAAAAGGTTTTGAAAGCCGTTCTGCCGGAATAAGAAAATCCGGTATTTATCGTTTATAATCAGTCGTGGCAGTCGTGCAAATCGTTCCGGACGCTACGGATTACCGACAGTAAGCACGGAAAACGCAGAAAGGATGTTATTATGCAGTTTATAAAACATGAAAATAATCCGGTTTTCGGCAATGCCGATACGGGCACGCTTTTTGACGCTTATGTTTCAAAAATGCCGGATGGTATGTTTCGCATGGATGTTTCCACACGAAAAACCAACACTCTGTCTGTCTCTTTTTCAAAAGACGGCATCGGGTGGAGCAATCCGCGGGTGACTCTCGAACCGGATACGTCCACCGGCTGGGAGGATCTGGTTAACCGCAACTGTGTTCTCCGGGTCGGAGATATCTGGTGGATGTGGTATACGGGGCAGGCTCATGACAAAAGTTATATAGGCGTCGCGCAGAGTGAAAACGGGGTTGATTTCCGGCGGGTCTGCGCGGAGCCGGTTATTACCCCCGAAGCGTCCTTTGAAGGCGAATCGGTAATGAATCCGTGTGTGCTTTACGAAAACGGTGTTTTCAGAATGTGGTACAGCGCAGGCGAGACTTATGAGCCGAATGTGCTATGCTATGCAGAGAGCACGGACGGCATCAGATGGAAAAAATCTCCGCTGAATCCGGTTCTGGAGAAAAACGAACTTAAGGAGTACGAACAGAACCGTATCGGCGGCTGTCAGATAATCAGGCATCCCGCCCTTGGCTATCTTGTTTTTTATATAGGTTACCGTGATATCAATACGGCGTGCATCTGCGCGGTATGTTCCGATGACGGTGTTACCGGCTTCCGCCGCTGCAGGCTCAATCCTCTGATTTCTCCCTCTGAGGGTGAATGGGACGCAGATTCCTGCTACAAGCCCTCCGCGCTCTATAATAAAATGAAGGACCTTTGGCGTATCTGGTATAACGGCCGTGCGGGCGGTATGGAATATATCGGCATGGCGGAAAAGCACGGCGATTTCACAAAAGACGACTTTGAATAATCCGAAAAAATGCAGATAAACCGGGATTTGACGGGGTGAATTGAAATGAAAAAAACTCTTTCAGCTTTTCTCGCTTTTGCAATAATGATAAGCTGTGCCGTTTATGCATTTGCAGCAGGAGAAAC
>CAMKAB010000202.1 GCA_946410375.1 uncultured Spirochaetaceae bacterium | reverse complement strand
ATATAACAATTTGTTCTGAGGTGCCCCAAGTGGAGCATTGCTATTTCCATAATTCCAAGTCCTTGCCGGCGTCGGAGAGCGAAAGCGTGAGATGAAAAGCGCATGGGTTTTGAGCAGGCAGGCGCATAAAGCAATGCCGGAAACATCGAACCCGTAAATTTAAATTCGTTCTATATCCGGCATTTTTACGATTAACTATACCGCCGGGCGTTAAGCGTTCAATGCGCCATGAACTACCGGTTTCGGATTTCCGCTTTGATTCCCTGTTTCCTTATCCTGCGCTGTCATCGGGTTCGAACGCTGCCTTTGACAGCCCTTTGAGCCGCATTCTCGGCAACGTCCCTCAGCCGTTGTTTGCGCTTGTATTCTTTGTAAGACATACGCCATATCAGGCAACGTCCCTCAGCCGATATTCGCGTTTGCGCCTGTGTCGTTTGCTGCAGAACAGCGATATAATGTATTCTATGTTCGCAGTTATTCTCACCCGTATCTTTTTTCGGTTCGTCAAAATCAAGACGGCAACGTCCCTCAGCCGTTGTTCGCGCTTGCGCCTGTGTCCTTTGCGTAGTTCACTCTTATCTTTCTTCCCTTGAGAACCGCCCCGTTCATTTTTTCAACAATCTGCTGAGCATGTTCGTTTTTCACAATGATAAACGAGTAATTCTGCCTGTATGATAAAGAGAGAATATCTGAATCTTTAAGCCCTGAACCGTTTGCGATGAACTGGATAATTCCGCTCGGGGATATTCTGTTCATCTTTCCGACGCCCACATACAGTGATGTCGTGCCTTCAACGGCGGCTTTAGGCCCCGTAGGTCTCTGAGTCGGATATCTTTTCTCCGGCTGCTTTCCTAACGCTTCCCCGCTTTTCGCTTCTCCGCGGGAATAATTTTTAGCAACAGCCGAAAAATGCGGGTTCGTTACGTACAAATAGGCGAGCAGGTTGCCCCTTTTCAATAAAGGAACGTTTTTTCTGATAGTTTTTCTTATGTCTTCCAGCAGTTCGGGATTTTTGTAAAGATACGTTTCGTTCAGAAGTTCTTTTATCTTTTCCGCTTCTGTTTCAATAATATTTGACATTCTTGTCTCCTTGTTTAAATATATGTATTAAAGTAAGTTATTCGCAGTGTTCGCCTGAGCTGTATCATTAAAATTTAAAAAAGAATAAAACGTTTAAGAACAACCTCGCGGGCAGGCAAAAAACACAACTGACTTGAATTATACTCATTTCTAGTTTTAAAGAAAAGAACATTGTGCTATAATAAGCGGGACTTTGCGTTTTTGAATTGTCAATAGGAGTAAGCAATGGCGGGAATTAACACAGAGATTGAAAATTTGAAAAATCAGATTGAAAGAATACAGCAGAATATAGAAAATCAATATATGGAACTCGGCGCGGTGGCGGGCGAATGGCACGATGTGATAAATTACGAGCCCAGCAACGAGCCCTACGCCGAACTTTGTTCGCTTATAAAAGTTAAAGACGACATAGAGGGGCAGATAAACGCCGTCCACGAAGCGTTAAAGGAAGTGAATTCCAGCGATCAGGAAATTGCGAAAACGCAGCTTTCAATGAAGGATTTGGATAATCACTATAACATACTGATTGCCAAACTCGGTGCGGTGGCGAACGAGGTGGATTCCGAGGGAAGACTGCCGGAAAATCTTTATAAAAATCTTGAACCTATAAAGGAATACGAGAAAAAACTTAATGCTCTTGAGAGTTCCAGAAATGCGCTCGATCAGAAGAAAAACGTCAGTCAGTTCAGAATTTCGAACATTGAAAAGAAGATAGCCCGCCATAAGGACACATTGAACGATGTTTTCTTTGAGGCGGGACGCAGGCTGCTGAATTCGGGGGATTATAAGTACGTCCCGGGACAGAAAGCGATTTCCGTTATTCACGAAATGAGGGAAGTGGAGAGTTTGAAGAAGAATTACCACGGGCTCATCAAGGAAAGCGAAACGAACATCACCCGTGCCCAGGGCGAACTGAAAAACATGGGTGCTTACGGCGAAGAGAGCAAGATGCTGAAAACCCTTGAAGCGAAGGACAAGCAGGTTTTAGGACAGCTGGAAGTTAAATTCATGGAGTACGGCAAGGTTCTTTCTCAGGGAATGAACGAATGGCTTACGAGCGATGCGCCGAGGGATATCAAGGACGTTTGCAAGCGGATTCGCATGTCCAACATCAACCTCATGCAGCAGAACCTGAAAATGGATTATCTCATGCTTGAACGGGAGATTGAGATTCATAAGAGCCAGAACGGTGCGTACGTCACTCAAATGGAGCACCTCTCCAATCAGAGAATACAGATAGACCGTCAGATGGCGGAAGTACAGGGAAAGATGAACGAGGAAAAGAGCGCGATTGAGGCTCTTAAGCAGAAACAGACGGAAATAACGAGGAATGCCGAACAGCTTGAGATGACGCGATAAGCCTTTTTACGGACGGGTCTGTTTTTTCGGCGTGGTGAGTCTGCCGGATAGCGGGATAATCGGCATCGGGGCGATAAGTCGCTTTTTTTGATTATTTTCTTTGAGGAATGATGAATGCAATATGTTTTAGGAGCGTATAGTCAGATACCTGTTTCTGCTTCGGAGAACTACTATGAAGTGCTGCTTGAGAAGCAATTAAAACCGCTTCTTACATTGATTCATAAAAATCCGGACTACTATTTTTTACTCAGGCTTGATAACCACTACTACGATTGGATGGAGCAGAAGTATCCCGAAATAAACCTCCTCATTTCGGAACTTGTGCACAGAGGACAGCTGGAACTGCTTTCCGGCGCTTCAAACAATTCCGTCCTTTCCCTTGTTCCCGTAAACGAGAGGAGCAACTTTATAGAAAATTGCACGCTGTACCTGAAGAAAATGTTCAAAAAAAAACCCGCGGGGTATTTCAGTAACTATCAAATCTTTAACACATCAACAATTAACGCGATTTCCGCAGGTATGCTGAAATATATGGTCATATCGTCTTATAATCAGATTACGGGGAAAATAGAGACGCAGAAGCCGTTTTACACGAGCGAG
>CAMKAB010000201.1 GCA_946410375.1 uncultured Spirochaetaceae bacterium | reverse complement strand
ACCTGTTCTGTCCTTAGATGCCTTGTGTACAATGTACTTGTAATCGTTTTCAATCATTTTTTCGCCTCATGTATTTCAATTTGAAATATTTTTTATTTTACGGACACATATCAGTGCCTTACAAAGCAAGTACCATAAACCTTTATTCAAATAAAGTAAATAGATTTCAAGGATTATTTGAGATAATTTTATCATATGCTCAAAATTAAAAAAAACAATTCATTATAAGGAAAATTTTTACAAAAAAAATTTATGAATTGCTCAAATTTTAATATGTTAGTTATTTTAATTTTTTCACCACGGTTGAAAATCACGAGTTTTTACCGATTTACACAAACAGAGGTCATATTCTCACTACAAGGGAGCATGCAATCGCGCAATAACACATCAGTATAGGGAAACCGCTTCTGATAATTTCAACACACGTCAAGAGCCGAAAACGGATTACAAAACCCGTTGCTTAGAGAACATAAAAGAATGAAATCAAATACGTTCCTGCGACATATTCCGATTCAGCGTAAGACACCCATATAAAGCATTCAGCTGGTGCAAATCAAAATGACAAGACAACAAGACAATTTATGCAAAAATATTTACAGCATTCTCTTTTCCTATCCCGAATGCGGTGTTTGCATACATGCCGTCCAAGACTTCATACCCCCTGCGCACCAGCCCGAATACTCGCAGCCTTCTTTTCCTGCAGGAAGTAATGGGAACTCCGTACGGTCCGACGTTTTCATGTTTATTTTAATTAAATCATCATTAGTTTTAAATTTAAAGGTTAAAGTTTACGCTGTAAGTGTTGAAGAGCAGTCCGAATGGTCGGAAAACATACTCGTGAGAATGCTCCTCTATATCACACAGACCATCAGGGAATATGCGAGCGACAACAACTTAGACCTCTTCTCTCAAAAGAAAGTTCCGCCGCCGGTTCCCGAATTGTATGCGATATACGCGGGAGATAAACGGCTAAAAAACGCGGAAATCAGTCTGAAAGACAAATATTTCGGTGGAAAAAAGCGCGCCCTTGATGTTAGAATAAAGATATTCGCGGAGCCCGCAGAGAGAGACATAGCGGACCAGTTACCTGCGTTTTGCGGATATTGAAAGGAAATCGGTAAAAATCTGCTCTCAGTTTGTTAAAGACCTGCAAGCCCAAAGCCACGATAAGGAGAACATCAGCAGGCTCACAGGGCTCTCCGAAGACGAGATTGAAAAATTAAGACTGAATTTTGTGTAATTCCGTCTTAATTCGCATTTTTAATTCTCCGACTACTTCAACACCGCGCTTTTTTCTAAATCCCTGCAACATTTATTTATTCATAACAAAAGAATTGAAAACTAAGCGCCGTAATTATCCGAACTTATCTCCACATTAAAAGAATGATGAACTTCCCTGTAGGTTTTAGCCCTTTTCTTTAAAAAACAACCGGATAAAAATATAATTATCAATATAACAACTATTATTCTAAAACGAAAATTCATATATACCTCTCATATCAATCAGACTTATATAAAAATCACTTCACAAGTCCACTCGTCACCTTTTATTCCTTTTATAAACGCCGTTAACAAATTTTGAAATCTATCATTTGCCTCTCTGATAACGCCGGCTTTTTCCAGAATTCTTTTTTCTGTGTTATTTTGAACTTCGCTCATTTTCTTCGTAGTATCCCAATACGAAACATTCACGGATTTACTGTCGTGTAATAGTTTTCGCTTTTCTTTAGAAGGATCTATTCTGTTTGTTAGCATCTTTGAAGACGCGCTTTTTACAATAACCTTTTTATTCTTCGCATCAAATTCTTCAAGAATTATCTCATTTGCGGAATCAAATCCCACTTCTGCGGTTCCGTAAACTGACACAAGCCACCATTCCTTAGGTTTTCTCTCAGGAAGTCCGTAAGCAAAAACATCTTCCCAATCAATTTCCTTAAAAACTTCGCTTCTAATTTTTGTAAATCTCGCAAACTCCTCGTCTGTAAGCTGTTCCATTTTTTCTTTTTCAAGTTTTACTTCCTCTTCACGCTTAGCCGCTTGTTCTATCTTAACAGAACGAGCTTTTTTGGAAAAAACCGTTCCAAGAACTACACATAAAACAATAAAAAAAACTAAAGCAATATAAAATTTATTTATATTTTTTTTAAAATCAAACATAAAAAACCTCTTCATAAATTCCATAAACATAGAAATTAAAACTTAACATATTCAAAAAAATTAAAGATTTATTTCAACAGCATATTCGGGTGAAAACAGTGCAAAATATTCAACAAGTCTTTCTTTTACTTCTCTTTTCACCTCATTTAAATATTCCTGAGTTCTATATTTTTCCTCAACTCTCTTCAACAGAGTATGATGTATCTCATTCTCTTTCTGTCTTGCTTCCGAAGAGTCAGTCAAGAAGCTATCAGAAACAGAATGATACTCGGAGGAAGAATAATCAGTTATAACATTTACAATAAACTTATCATCAAGACTGATAGGATAATTAATTACAATCTTCTTTTTTTTCTTATCCACAACAAGGGCGGTTTCCGGAATATCGGTAAAATCCAAACCGAGTTTTACAATTCCTCTGTCTATATACAAAACTACATCCTTTTTTTCCCAAAAAAGATATTTTGTTGGAAACTCAATCACAGAATACTCCGCAAAAGGTATTTCCTTAGAATAAAATTTCAGCACATCCCTTATGTCCAATATAGTAAAGCTTATTTCAATATCTTTTGATGTTATTTCTTTTTTTCCTCTGAGCAAAGAAAAAAAAGAAAAAGTTTTCTTTCCCACAAATACTAACGAAAAAAAAGCTATTAAAACCAATACTCCCGATATTACGGATTTAAAAGAGAACTTAAGAAAAAAAGTATTTTTAGATTTTGGCGTCTTTTGGTTAATATTATTATCACTTTGCTCTTGAGAAAAATCATTATTAATTTGTTCCATACAGACTCCTGTATACACAATAAAACTGACAAAACAAACCTAATGTTTTGAAAGCTTCTTTTAGTTGTGTTCTGTCAAGAACACAACTAAGGGTACACCCTTAGTCGTTTACTTTTT
>CAMKAB010000200.1 GCA_946410375.1 uncultured Spirochaetaceae bacterium | reverse complement strand
GGGGGGGGGGGGGGGGGGGGGGGGGGGGGGGGGGGGCGTGCTGAGGCTTCTTATCAGGCGGAGGGAGTTCGTCCCCGACGTCTTCAGCCTCGTTTTCCTCCGGGACCTCATCAGTTTTCATAGAAGATTCTTCCTCGCTGGCTTCTTTCTGAGGCTTTTTCTCCGTTTCGGGAGCCTTTGTCAAAGTTTCTTTCGTCTGCTTATCCATGGTACACTTGCTGGTCTCGGTAACGCCGACGTGTTTCCCGAGGAGCTCATAAGCGATTTCACCAAGACGGAGAAACAGCGAGTTATGCGCCCAGGGATATGCCGCAAGCGGAACAACGACCGAAAAACCTTCGACCGGGTCGCACGAAGCAAGGTGCAGTCCGCGAAGGAGATAAGCATTTCCGTTTCCGAGACGGACAAGCATCCGGCGGTAGCACTTAGAGCGCTCCGCCGAACTTGTTTTTTCCCGGTCAAGATGGAAGGTCATTTTCACGTAATTCGCACGAAGACGGCTGTGACTCCAGCCAAGCCCGTATGCGATGCCGTCATGGTACAGGTGCGGGTATCTTGTCCCGGTGATCTCGTAAGAGTAGACGGAAGAGGAGTACACTGCCGATATAAAGACATCTTCCTCGACGTCCTTGGCCGCCAAACCGGTCTCTTTCCATATCATTGCATACTGCCGAAGGGCAGCGGCAAGGCTGTCCGTTTCCGGCAGGAGAATATCCTTAATGTGGACCGTCTTGTCGGCGGGAACATTCTCCGCTTTCCGGTAAGCATCATAAACAGGAATGATTCCTCGATGCAGGGATTCGCCCATCCTTGTCAGATAATCAATCAATGGAGCCGCCAGCATTGTAAGCTTTTTCGGAAGATTTCTCCGGAAGGATGCAAGAACGACCGTATAGTAATCCCAATCGGAACGTCCGACAAAAATCACGCAACGTCGCTGGTAAATATATAGAAGAAAACCCTCCTCATTATTGCAGATAGCATATTCAACCGTGTAAAAGCGGGTGGATTCCAACGATACGGCAAGCGTAAAAGGCGTCAGGCCATATACCTCAGAGGGCTTTTTCACACCGTCTCCAAGCTCGACATACGGGTTAATCAGACCGTCTTTTCCAACAATACAGCCCTTTACCGGATCTCCGGTAGAGGACAGTGGAAGAATGAAAGTCCCGTTATCATAGCAGGGCTTATCAATCGAACGAACCGCCGTTTTCACATCAACAAGCGTCTCTTTGGCGGCAGGCTCGGCATTTTCATCACTGATCGGTCGGATTACGACCGCTTGTTCCGAAACCGTTTCTTCGTTGGCATCGGTAGTTTCCGCATCAGCAGAAGACTTCCGATCATTCTCAACCGCTTCCGCAGGGTTTTCCTGCTGAACGGCATCGAAAGGCTCCGAAACCTCCATTGCACCGTCGGGATTGCCTTCAGATTCCCCACCTTTTGACTCAGAGACAACATCAAACTCCTCAAAAGAGAAGAATTTATCAAGCTTGTTCGTACCTTCCTCGCCGAGCATAGTGGCACGTCGCTCATTAAACACGGCGCATCCGCACAAATCCATCGCGCGAAACGCCGCAGAGTAATCAACCTCACGATAACGGACGGTTTTGCAGACTGCGTCAACATAGTTCCGCACGCCTTCATCAGCAAACAGCCTTGCAACGTCGACTGAACCGACCGCAGGGATTTCCCTGGAGGAAAGAATCGACACGACGGAATCAATCAGCGCATCGGTTGATTCGATGCTGACATGGATCCGGTTATCGACGATGATATAAAGCGCAAAAGCCAACAGATACGGAACCGGAAAGACGTGTCTGCGTTCAAATGCGGTTACGTACTGATTGGAAGAGAACAGCGTGACAAGCTGTCCGGTTTTCCCAAGCGTGATGATTTCTCGGGTGTCTCCCACGGAAGCGCAGGAGTACAGAAGCGTTAAAAGAGCGGTCTCGTCCTCATAGTTTGCGTTCGTATAGATCCCGCCGAGTCTTGCACAGACAGGGCAGATGGAGCAGTAGGACGCATCGCCCCCGTCCCCAAGCAGAAGAGTGCAAACCTCACGGCAATCCGATGCGGATTTGCACAAGGCGAGAAGACTGCGGTCGGGAGAAACGCTTTCTTCCTGCATGGAAAGAAGCCCCCGCCCGTCAAGGACGCGGAACGCTTCTGAAATCTCTTTTTCTGTTGCGCCGTGGGCGGTCAGAAAAGCCGACAGCTTCGCTGCGGCCTCTAACGGCGGATCCTTTCGGAACGAAAACGCCAGCTCCCACACGCACGGCGGAAGGGTTCCGTCACGGAACACCTGAAAATCGTTCTTGTTTGCCATATACCCTCCAAATAAAACAAAAAAACATTGACAGGCTTAATACACCCTTGCGGGCATAAGCCGGCGCGTCCTCCACGGACGCTATGTCAACGTTTATGACTATATGGTAGCATAACCACCGATGTTTTGCAAGAGTTTCTCGATTTTTCACGAAAACCTTGACAGACAATATACAATGTTGCAAAAACATAGCAAAACCCCGCAAAAACGGGCATTTGGCAGGCTGTTTTCTTTGACTTTACAGCCATTTTAAGATACAATTTGTTTAAGGAGGGAACGCATATGGCTGGGAAGTTCAAAGTGGGAGACAGGGCGTTCATAGTGGAGTCCAACCGCTTCATCCGTGAAGTAGAGGTTAGGAGTTGTGCCGGCGGAATGTACCTCGTGCGGTTTCTGGATTCCGTTGGGGGAATCAAACTGCGGGAGAACCGGCTCTTTGCGTCCAAAGAAGAAGCCGAAGGGAGCATCAAGGGAAAGAAAAACAATGCAGCGGCGCATCGGACGCCGTATGATTTCTGATGCAGAACAGAATGGGAGAGCAGCATGATCACAGAAACAAATAACAGACCGGATATCAAAGAGAAGATTTTCCGTCGGAAAGAAGCGGAGTTTATCGCAAGGCAGCAGCTCGCAAAGACCTGCGGAACGATGACGACCGCAACCGAGTATATCGACGAAGAGAAAAGCGACGCAGCAATCGATCGATACAAAAGGGTTTTGTCCCGGAACGGCGAAGTTTTG